>RDXT01000776.1 GCA_004292985.1 Bacteroidota bacterium | reverse complement strand
TCGAGGGTCGTGATCCTTCCATAGATAATGATCTGCCCCCCTTCCCATTCATTATTCTGTACAAAAGGCTCCACACACTGATGAAGTCCTGTCAGCAGGCAAAGCGGAAGCAACACGCGGATAAGGGTTCGCATCAGAAGGAAAAGTTATAGGTGAGGGCAGGGAAAGCGGCTCCCAGTACCGCAAGTTTGTAGGGGCGAACGAATGTGCCTGCAGTGCGCGCATAAAAGACCGAGTAGGCATTGCGGCGGGCAAATACATTGTAGAGCGAAAAGGTGAGATCGTCTTTCCAGCCTTTGAAAACATTGCCAAATGTGACCGAATAATCCACCCGGAAGTAGTCCGGAATGCGGCCTGCGTTGCGCTCCGAAAAATTGGGCACCGCTGTCTGCCCGGCATAATAGCCGGAAACCAGCAGTGTGTAGGGCCTGCCTGTATGATACACCGCATTAAAATTCATCGAAACCTGTCTCCGCATGCGGATATTGGTCACAATATTCAGTTGGTGGGGCTGGTCAAAATCGGAAGGGAACCATACGCCATTGTTGATGCGGGTTTCGGGAAAATCGCCATTTACCCGGACCAGCGAGCGGGTGTAGGAGTAGCCCAGCCATCCGGTAAGCCTCCCGCGCGTGCGTTTGATCAGCAGTTCTGCGCCGTAGGCCCGGCCTTCACCTGAGATAAGCTCTGTCTCTAAATGTTCATTGAGCAGCAGCTGGGCAAAATCTTTGTAAGCAATCAGGTTAATGGCTTTGCGCACATACACTTCGATGGCTGTTTCCCACTGATTTTCAGCAAAGTTCTGGTAATAGCCCAGCGAGAGGTTGTCTCCGATCTGGGGCGGAATAAAAGCATTGCTCACCTGCCAGATGTCCACCGGGGTAGGGGCTGCGGTATTGGAAACGAGGTGAATGTATTGCCGTGTGCGGTTGTAGGCGAGTTTCAGGGACTTGTTTTTACCGAGGCTCTGGCGCAGGGAAATGCGGGGTTCGAGTCCGCCGTACTGCGACATGGCTTGCCATGCACCAAAGGCAGTGGTATCCACCAGGGTAAGGAGCGTGCGGGGCAGGCCGGGCACATAGCTGAACTGTGTGCCGGGTCCCATTTCCTGAAAATAGGAATAGCGCAGGCCGAGGGAGGCAGAAAGGCTGGCGCTGAGGGTGATTTCATCTTCGATATAGGCGGCCAGTTCGAGGCCCCGGCTTTTGCTCAGTGAAGCGGGCACCTGGCCCGATTCGGGACCCAGGGGTCCGATTACCTCGTCGCGGGGCATGTAGAGCACCCCTTCGGCACCGCCATTGAGCACGTGTCGCTCGCCGAGCGAAAAGCTCAGGTGCTCTCTGAGCTGGGTGTAGCGCATGCCATTGCTGAGGCGGCCCGACTCCTCGGAGCCCAGGTCGTCGAGGCGGTTGATGTACAGGCCGTGGACGGCAGTGAGCAGGGACACGCCCCTGTTGCCCAGCACAAGGCTGCGCAGGCGCGCCCGCAGCACGTGGCTTTCCCAGGAGGTGCCAAACTGGTCGCTGTAGCGGAAACGGTCGCCGCCGCCGTGGTAGGCCAGCGAAAGCTGGTGCTTATCGTTAAAGCGGTGGTTGATCACCGCGTCGGTGTCGTAATAAGAGGCGGCGCTGTTGCGCACCTGCACGTTCTTTACCCGCTGCAGCAGCCAGGTCGGGTAAGCCGCTCTGCCCCCCAGCAACAGGGCTGTTTTCCCTTTCTGGATCGGGCCTTCCAGCACAAAGCGGCTGCTCACGACCCCTGTTCCGCCGGAAAAACTCCATTCATCAAAATTCCCTTCCTTCTGGTCCACTTCCAGCACAGAGGAGAGCCTGCCTCCGAAACGTGCCGGAATATGCCCTTTGTACAGGGTAAAATGGTCAATCAGATCGGGGTTAAATACGGAGAAAAAACCCAGCAGGTGGGAGGTATTGTAGAGCTGCGCACCGTCGAGCAGCACCAGGTTCTGGTCTATGCGTCCGCCGCGCACATTAAATCCGCCTGCTCCTTCGCCCGTACTGCTCACACCCGGCAGCAGGAGCACGGAGCGGATCACATCCATTTCTCCCATCAGGGCCGGGATCGCCCGGAACTCGATGGCACG
>RDXT01000224.1 GCA_004292985.1 Bacteroidota bacterium | reverse complement strand
CGATGGCAAAACCCTCTTTTTTATCTCCAACCGCCGGGGCGGATTCGGGGGAACCGACATTTACGTAACCACCCTCTCCGAAAGCGGTGCCTGGACACCCGCCCAAAACCTTGGTCCCATTGTCAATACCTGGCGCGAAGAGGTAACTCCTTTTTACCACAGCATCAACAAAACGCTGTATTTCAGCTCCACAGGCCACCCAACCCAGTTTGGAGGCTTCGATATTTTTAAAAGCCGGTGGATCGGCGACCGCTGGTCGAGTCCGGCCAATGTCGGCCCGCTCGTCAATACCGAAGGCAACCAGTACTATTTTTCTATCAGCGGCAAAGCCACCAAAATTTTCTACGCCAACTCCCTTAACCCGGAGGAAGACCACGAGCGGCAAAACTTCGACCTCTATTCCTTCGATATGCCGATGGAGGCGCGGCCCGATGCCATTGCGCGTTTTCGGGGCATGCTGATAGACTCCGTGAGCGGGTATCCGCTGTATGGCACCGCCATGATTGTGGACCTCGAAGAAGGCACCGAAGTCGCCCCCAAGCGGGTAAATGAGGAAGGTTTTTTTGAATTTAGCCTCGTAAACGACCGCAAATACCGCCTGTATGTCCTCGGAGACAACTTCCTGACGGTAAAAAACGATTTTGTGATGCGCGGGGATACCACTTTCGAGATATTTACCCAAAGTTTTGAGGAAAATAAGCCCCTCGTATTTGAAACCCTCGAATTTAAGTCCAACAGCTCCAAACTTAGTCCCACCTTAAAGCCCAAACTGGAGTACCTGGCCCGCTTTCTGCAAACCTACCCCATGTTTAAGCTGGAAATCGAAGGCCACACAGATGCGGATGGTAGCAGTGACGCCAACCGGGCCTTGTCGCTTTCGCGGAGCCAGGCCATCGCCAAATACCTGATTGCGGTGGGTAGTATCCCCGCAACCCGCCTCACAGCCATGGGCTACGGCGAAGAGCGGCCCATTGTGCCTAATGATACCGAAGAAAACAAGCGTAAAAACCGCCGCGTGGAGTTCCGCCTGGTGCTGGACGAAAACTATAAAGGCGATATGTTCCTGCCTACCGCCGAGGAGCTTAACTTCGACGACGACCTGGAGTCAGAGTATGTGCCCGATCCGGAATTTGCCAAACCCTTCGACTGGGATCCTGCCGAGCGCGATGAGTGGGAAAATGAGCTTTTGCTGGATGAAGAAATGGACCTGGGCAAAGAGCTTGAAAATGACCAGATTCTGAAGCTCGGTACGGAGGACGATGAGGAGGAAGCAGAAGGCGACGAGGAGGCGGAAGAGAAAAAGGATGATGATGACGAGGATTGAGGAGGGGATCATTTTCTGTCACACGCTGAGAGACGAATTATAATAATCCAGCGAAACAAAAATTTCCTCCGGGCTAATCTCCTCATTATAAAGGACTTGCCCGATTCCGTCTAACAAGGTGCAGAGCACGCGGCCCCCTTCATTTTTTTTGTCGCCCCGTGTCAGGGCCTCGATGTCGAAATAGGCATCCTGTGGCACAGGCCTGTGCGGATACAGCGAGAGCAAAAACTGCGTAATCTGCTCTATCTCAGGCGATTTGAGCAGGTGGCGGTGGCCGGAGATCCACGTTTCGCAGATCATGCCGATGGCGATGGCCTCGCCGTGAAGCAGCGGATCGGGAGAAGAGAGGAAGTAACTCTCAACCGCATGACCCAGGGTGTGCCCGAAATTAAGGGCCTTGCGGATGCCTTTTTCCAGGGGATCCTGCGCGACAATGTCTGCCTTGATCCGGACAGAATGCAGGATAATCGCCTCAAAATCAAGCGTCCGCAGCTCTTGCGTTTTGCGGAGGTCTTCCCAGCCTGCCTTGTCGGCGATGAGGCAGTGTTTGATCACTTCGGCAAAGCCCGAAAGTAGCTCGCGCTCGCTGAGGCTTTCAAGAAAGCCAGGATATATATACACGCCCGCAGGCTCCTGAAATACGCCGATATGATTCTTAAGTCCCTGAAAATCAATGCCCAACTTGCCACCCACACTGGCATCTACCTGTGAGAGCAGGGTCGTGGGAATCTGGATAAAAGCAATCCCTCTTTTGTAGGTCGCTGCACAAAATCCGCCCAT
>RDXT01000223.1 GCA_004292985.1 Bacteroidota bacterium | reverse complement strand
CGCCATCCCGGAGGAAGGGCATAGGAAAAAAACTGGCCCTGACCGATGCGCAGGCTGCCTTCGCCGGGAGATTGGGGAGAGGTGGGGTTCATAGCGGAGATTGGGTTGGAGTCGGATGGGGTAGGGGAGGAGCAGGCGGCAGTGAGAAGGGCAGCCAGCAGAAGGAGGAAGTATGGGCGGTATTTCATATACACAGGTGTATGAGTTGCTTACCTCTGTATATGGCGAAAGAAAGAAACGGTTAACAAAAAAACAGTCATTCTCCAAAAACCCAAAAGCCCCGGAAACTTTCGCTTCAGGGGCTTTTATATGTGGGTGGAGACGGAGGGAGTCGAACCCTCGTCCGAAAATTGCGAAAATCAGGCCTTCTACATGCTTAGTCGTTTATTATAATCACAAGACAGCCAAACGACAGGCAATCAGATGATTTTGCCACTAAGCTTAGTCCCGGCCCATGGCACTGCCGGAATGCATCCCGTCGGGTACGATGCCCTCATATGGAGTCAGATAGGAGGAAAACTCCGAGGACAATGGCTTCTCTAATCCTAAATTAGGCGGCCATAGCGAACTGACGCTCGCCAAGTAATGTTTGCACAGGTGGATTTAAGTGGTTCCCATACAGCCCACTGCATGCTTATACGTAATCTACGACAACTCGTCAATACCGTGTCGTCCCCATGTCAAAAAACACTATCACAAGGATAGAGAGTTTATTACGCAGCGGCGACCCCAAGGGTTGCCGCTGCGCCTGTTTTTAATTTCCGGAGCTGCCTGTGCCGGGACCGACATCGCCTGCGTGGAAAGGATCGCGCTCCACTTCCACATTCATTTTCAGGATGATGGTGCCCTGGTCAGGGTCGTTGCTGCGGACTGTAATGGTCTTATTCTGAACACCCTGGCGGCCGCGGGAGTCAAAGGTTGCCAGAATCTCGGAGCTTGCGCCACCTTTGATGATTTTGTCTTTCGGCTCGGTAGCTGTGCATCCGCAGGAGGCTTTTACGCTTTCCAGTACAAGGTCTTCCTTGCCTGTGTTGGTAAGTTTGAAGGCATACACCACTTTTTCCCCTTCAAACACTTTCCCTGCATTGTATTCTACCGCCTCAAATTTGATATTGGGCATGCGGGCCAGTTCTTCTGCCGTGTAGATTTTGTTCAGGGTACCATTGATGGCAAACAGCTTTTCGGGTTGCGCTTCGTCATCGGTTACGAGTTTGATGTTTTTGCTGAATGCTCCACCTGACACAAAGTCTTTGCCTTTTACTTTTACTTCGAGGCTGCCGATCTGGCCGGGTGTCAGCATCTGGTTTTTGAGCGTGACATCGAACATGTTTTCTTTTTCGATGGCTCCGGTGAAGCGGATTTCTTTCGGACCAATGTTTTTGAAGCGAAGGGTCAGCACCTGCTCCTTGTCCGAGTCGAGCACGCCTGTGCTGAGGCTGCCCTGCTCAAATGAAAGATTGCCCTGGGGATACTGGAAGCTGATCTGGTCAGGCGACTGGAGGACATTGCCTTCGATCGTCAGGATCAGCGGCGTAGCGAGGCTGTCATAGGTCACCGTAACGGTTTTGTTGAAAGCGCCGACGCGGGCGGTATTGTAGCTGACCTGGATTTCTCCGGTAGCTCCGGGTTTCACCTCTTCGCGGGTCCACGCGGGGGTGGTACATCCGCAGGAAGCGCGTACGTTTTTCAGCGTAACGGCCTGGGAAGAGGTATTGGTAAAGCGAAAGGTGTGTTCGGCCTTATCATTTTGGTTGATAGCGCCGAAATTGTGCTTCAGGTTGTCGAACTGAATCGGTGTTGTCTGTGCAAACAGCGTTGCAGCAGCAAAGAGGAAGGCTACAAAGAATAAGTTCCGCATATTCATTAAATTAGCGTTATGCCACTAACGCAAATATACGAAAATAATTTTGTTACTGTTTGCTCAGAGGCTGAATGATATAGGTAAGCCATTTGCTGGTATCCGGCTCTACACCGGGGTCAGTGACATACTCTTCGATGACCGGATTGGCTGGACGCAGGTTTTTCTCTTTCATGTAGCGGTCGAGGGCTTCGTGAGCGACGCCTGTACCCTCATAAGGGCCATAATACGTAGCGCGCAGGGCGGGACCTTCAAGCTC
>RDXT01000608.1 GCA_004292985.1 Bacteroidota bacterium | reverse complement strand
CAGATGCCCAGTCGCTCGACAAGGGCCATCAGGCTTCCGTCCGGGCCGGGTAACAGCGCATATATAAGCAGCCCGGGATCGAGGTCGGTACGTACCAACTCCCAGCCCCGGCTTCCCAGTTTTACAAGTCCTTTTTCAAAATCGTAGGCATAATAGGCTCCATTGAGCGCAAATCCCCGGTACAACCCAAATTTACCGGCAGGAAATACCTGAAAAGCTCCCTTGTGCAGCAGCATCAGTTGCTTTTCACTCATAAAAAACACCGAGTCGCCGATCACTTGCGTCTGCCACACATCCTGAAAATGGCGGTCGCTATCAGACAGCAGGTGCGTGAGAGAGTCGTACTCCATCCAACCGAAGCGATTGGGGCGGAGACAGCCGATGGTATTATTGGCACCTATATATACAATGCCTGATTTCGGATCTGCGCCGAGGGAGCGAACCGTAGGATAGCCCGGCAGGGAGATACTCCGCCAGCTTGCACCATCATATTCCAGAAGGGCCTGAGAAGCAGCCACATACATCAGGCCCTGGCCTGACTGAACGATATCCCAGGTGGGGGATTCGACCTGATATTGAGATGAATAAAACGCTTGTAGGGGGAAGCGTCCGTGTTCCTGAGAAAAAGCCAGAGAAATACAGAGCACCGGGATCAGACCGGGCAGTAGTTTCATGAGGGTTAGTTAACGTGCACTGAGTTGCATTTCTCAGCTATCGGACAAGAGTTTATTTTTCCAGGACTGAAGAGCGGCCTCTACGCGCAAAAACTCGTCGCGGATCAGATCGAGCACCTCCGGAGCGCGGCTGAGGTCTCTCGCTTTTCCCATCAGCTCGATTTCCTGACAAAGCTGCGCAAAATTCATCGCGCCCAGTTGTGCATTGGAAGACTTGAGTGAGTGAGCGGAGTCCTGTATCTGGCTGGCATTGCCTGCGCGGACACCTTCTTCCAGCGAAGACATCAGCTCAGGGGAGGATTCCGCGAGGGTATCTACCAAATCTATCACCATACCCGTATCACCGTCCATCAGATCGAGGATGGTATCGAGAGCGCCGGAGTCAAGATATTCGTAGGTCACTTGCGTAGGATGTGTGTTGGAGGAATGAGTTTGCGACATCAGGGGGGTAGCTTTTCAACTGTGACAATTACCGTAAATGGGAATAAACACAATGTAAATAGTACAGGATTGCCCGAACAAGCAAGCATTTATTGTATAGATTCTATCAAAGCCTAAGCGCCACTGATTGAGGAACTGGCAGATAATTCGGGCTATTTGGAGGTAAAATTAAGCATTTTCAGAATAAGTCGCCGTCTTTTTATAGCACATCTTACATACAAAGCAACCATTTAAACCCCTTTTCCGGCAATAAATATTCCTCGAAGCGGGAAAACAGATACCTTTGAAATGAGTTAGTAGTAGTACAAATACGTTTCCGATGGAAAGAAATCCCATAGATAAGGACAAAATCGCGCTCAACCCCTCTACCCTACCCTATGCGCACTCTGTGGGCGGCGCAGTTATCAAGCCCATAGACCAGGGCAAGGTAAAGGGGCAATCTCTTTCGGCCATGCGGCAGCAGACGCATATGCAGATGGACCAGATCCGCAAGCAGATCGAACTGCTGGCCCAGCAGGCGGAGGCTATTCACAAGCGCATCGAGATTTCAGAGAAAATCTACGACGCAGAACTGCGCTTCGAGCCTGTGATCGGCTATTGCTACCACCTGTATGAAAGAGCCAACGGAAAACGTTTTCTCTCGATGGTAGGACCCGAAGAATGGGGTCGCAGCAAGGGCTTCAGCCTCTATCTGGGGTCTGTGCGGCTGCTGGCAGATCACACCTGGGACCTGCTCGAAGAGATGGCGCTGTAACGTGCAGCTTTCAGCGAATCTTTTGCATTCGGAATACTTCTGAAGTGAATCCGCCACCCTGGATAAAGTCCATCAGCTCCTGAGGAGTCGGTGTGGCATAGTAGTAATTGACGGTGCTGTCGGAATTAAGGACCGTTTCGACCTGCATCACCTCTTTCAGGGCTGCGACCTCTTTCTCGTTTTCTCCATCTATCATCCTGGATGTGAGACGATTACTTTTGCTTTTGCTCAGGATCATCGTCTGCCACAGATCGTGATCACCTTTGAGACTCAGGAAATAATAGCCCTGGTAGCGCCTCAGCACAACCGAGTCAGAAAGGCCTACCTCCTGATACCGATGGATGTGATAGGACAGCGTATCCTGGTTTTCTGTGTAGGGAAAGCCATTTTTCGCGTCTTCAGAAAGGTCGTAAATGAGTCCGTTTTTGATAAACAGCGTCTTGCCGTCGAGCTGGGATTTCAGGGCGTAGGTGTCCTTTTCCTCGTTGCGGAGGTAGGATGTCTGCCGGACGATGATCGTGTCATCTGATTTTCCGGCATAGGTACCCAGAAGCTCCTCCGGGAAACGCTTTTCATTGCTGACACCTGCGGGTTGAGGTTCAGTAAAAAGCACTGACGTACAGGCACTTAGCCCGATAGAAGCTGCAAAGAGCAGCATAAGACTGATTCTCATAGATTTATGGATGATGTGAAAAATAAGGAACTTTTAATCGTATATTTTCTCCATCAGACGCATATTTGGGATAAAAAAGAAGCCCATATGAAGATTACGTATTTTGGACACGCTTGTTTTGGCATCGAAGTTTCGGGCATTCACCTCCTGTTCGACCCCTTTATCAGCGGCAATCCTCTGGCATCTCAAATTGAGAAAAATACGATTCCGGCAGACTATATTCTGCTCTCACACGGGCATGGCGACCATATCGGCGATGCTGTGGACATAGCGCTCCGGACAGGAGCGAAGATTATTTCGAGCTACGAAATCACCGATTGGATGAAGCGGCAGGGAGTCTCGAAGCACCATCCCATGAACATCGGAGGCAAATGGGCCTTTGACTTCGGTACGGTAAAAATGGTTGCGGCGGTGCATTCGAGCAGCCTGCCCGACGGCAGTTACGGAGGCTGTGCAGCAGGCTTTTTGATTGAAACAGCCGAAGGCTCTTTTTACTACTCCGGCGACACGGCCCTCACCCAGGATATGAAGCTCATCAGCGAACTGTGGAGGCCCGACTTCGCATTTCTGTGCCTGGGCGACAACTTTACAATGGGTGTGGAGGATGCGCGTATCGCTGCGGAGTGGGTCGGCTGCCAGCGGATTATCGGTATGCATTTCGACACCTTCGGCTACATTGTCATTAACCACTCCGAAGCGACCAAAGCCTTTGAGCAACAGGGAAAAAGCCTCAAGCTACCTGCTATCGGTGAAATATTTGAAATGTAAGGCCTGTCCATGAGGGTGAAATTTGCATAGTAGCTACTTTATGTGCTTATTAACAGGCCTAATCTAACAAAGAACCCATATGCAAGAACTTCCAACTACCCATGCTGCTGACGCAGGACAACTCCGTGTGCTTGCCTCTGATGGCAAACGCATTGTTGCCTACCTGATTGACCTCGCTCCGGTAATTCTGCTGGGACTCATTTCGCGTGAAATCGGTACAGTTCTCGGCCTGATTTACATGGTTGTCCGCGATGGCCTCCCCTTCCTCGATGGCCAGAGCATCGGCAAGCGCGTGATGAATATCCGTGCAGTGACCCTCGACGGAGCATCCCTTGCCAACAACTGGGGACCAGCCATTATCCGCAATATTGTGCTTCTGATTCCTTTTTTCCCGCTTGTAGAGCTGGTTGTCCTCCTGACGAACAAAGACAAGCAGCGCCTCGGCGATCAGTTTGCTAAAACAATGGTCATTGTTAGCACACCTGCATAACCCCACTTTACCTTTACCACATGCCTACGTATCAGGACGACACAAGCGCCTTTGACCAGGTAATCAGTCAGGGCTATGAATTTAAGATGGGCTACTACTTCAGCGAAGGGTGGCAGATTTTCCGGCAGCAGATGTGGGCCTTTTGGGGTTTTACACTGCTTGCAACCTTAGCCCTCGCCCTTGTTGCGCAGTTTCCCATCCTCGGCGCTTTCGCGCAGATTTTTCTGGGAGGCGTTATGTACGCCGGCTTATTTATCGTAGCAAATAACATCCGGAAAGGAAAAGCCTTCGAGTTTTCAGACTTTTTCAGAGGAACAGACGATGTACTCCAACTGGGTCTTACGCAACTGGTTACCGGCTTGATCGCTATTCTCCCAATGTTGCTCACCTTTTTGCTTGCTTTTGACTATAGCAAAGCATGGGCACTGTACACCCGGGAGATGACGGACCCCAATGAAATAAGTGAATTTGCTTTAAGTCTGTTTACCGACTGGAGAATCTATGTCGGACTCCTGGCTACCATATTTTTGTCTCTGCTCTACATATTTGCACTGCCTCTGGTTGCGCTGGGCCGTCTGAAATTCTGGCCTGCGATGGAGGTGAGCCGCAAAACGGTGAGCCAGCAATGGTGGAACTTCCTGCTGATGAATGTGCTGTTTACCCCTGTATTGCTGATCGGACTTCTGGTGCTGTGCCTCGGCATATATGCCGCGATGGCGTATATGTATTGTGTGATTTATGTAGCATATACCGACATCTACCAGGTCGAAGGCAGCAGCGCTGAAAACATTATTGACGAAATCGGCAGCAACTGAGCCGGTTGAAATACCCAAAAACAAAAAAGGCCCGGAAAGGGCCTTTTTTTATTCAAAAACAGGGCGCGACTTGCGATGCAGTTAAACCTTTGCCTCTGAGCGGAATCTATGCTAATGCGATCTCTTTAATCCCCTCATCCTATGAAAAAAATCTCCTTTCTGCTCTGTCTTGGCATCTGCGCGCTGCACCTGAATGCCCAGCCCACCTTTAGTGAGCATATTTCCCCGATTATCTACGAGCACTGCACCTCTTGCCACAGGCCTGGAGAGGTTGGTCCTATGCCCTTTACCAGTTACACTGAAGTGGCGGCCTATGCGGGCATGATCGAATATGTTACCTCGATCCGCTATATGCCACCCTGGAAGCCGGACGCTTCCTACAGCCATTTTCTTGATGAAAACCTCCTGACAGACAGCGAAATAGCCAGCATCAAAGACTGGGTTCAGGCGGGTGCTCCTCAGGGAAATCCGGCGCTGGAGTATCCGTTGCCCACCTTTCCGAGCGGATCCCAACTGGGCACACCGGACCTCCAGATCGCTTTTGAGCAGTCCTATACCCATGTGGGCAACAATACGGACGAGTACCGCGTGTTTGTGCTGCCCACCAACCTCATGGAGGACAAAGACCTGGTGGCGCTGGAACTTCGCCCCGGCAACCGCGCCATTGTGCATCATGCCCTCTTCTCCTGGGACACCACCGGAACTGCCCAGAGCATGGACAACGATGATCCCGGATATGGATATGCGGCTTTTGGCGGCTTCGGAATCCCCAGCGCGGGCCTTAACCAGTATCCGGGCTATGTGCCGGGGCAGCGCGTGCGGGAATTTCCGCAGGGAATGGGTCAGAAGCTTTTTGCCGGTGCCGATATTCTGGTGCAGATGCACTATGCCCCTACCGGAGTGGACGAAACGGATTCCTCGGTTGTTAACCTGTTTTTTGCGGAGGCCCCTGTTTCCCGCTACATCTACAACAATATCATGCTGCCAACACCGGGCACGCTGACCAACGGACCTTTTATTATACCCGCCAATTCGGTAAAAACGTTTCACGGGGTGTGGAATATTCCCAGTCATATCAGCCTGCTGGCTGTAACTCCGCACATGCATTTGCTGGGACAAAACTGGGAGGTCTTGGCTATCCGGCCCAATGGAGATACGATTCCGCTGATCCGGATTAATGAGTGGGATTTTAACTGGCAGGGCACCTACCGGCTCGACCGCCTGATCCCGCTGGAGGCAGGCTCGCAGATCCATGCCTATGCCACCTACGACAACACCGTCAACAATCCCTTAAACCCCAATAACCCACCTCTGCTGGTGAAATGGGGCGAAAAAACCTCTGACGAAATGTATTATCTGCCCATCACCTATGTCAATTACCAGCAAGGGGATGAAAATGTCGTGCTTACAGACGCGGAAGACCTGGCAGACCTCTTTCCGCAGCACAAAATGTACCCGATTTCACCCAACCCTGCATCCTCAGAGGTGCAGATCGGATTTGCCCTCGAGCAGGGTGAGCAGGTCTGGTGCCGGGTGATGACGATCGAAGGTAAAGAGGTGGCGAAGCTAAGCGAAGGTAAACTATACCCTCCCGGCCATCAGCGGATAAGCTGGGATTTCGCATGGCTTCCGGCCGGGGTATATATGGTAGAGGTACGCGCCGGGATGTGGCGCGGGGTCGAAAAGGTGGTAAAGTTCTGAGTATCAGTTTTTAAACTTCGGCTCCTGCTTGCTCATGCTCGCCTGGAATGCAGTCATCAGGTCCTCGGACACCAGCATGGCGGCATTCCAGGTGGCAATATAGTTGAGTCCGTCTGCCACGCTGTGGTCGCGCGCGTAGTTCATCATTTCCTTGATGCCACGGGTTGAGAGCGGAGATTTTGCGGCAATGCTGCGGGCAATGTCCATCACGTCTGTCCTCAGGCTTTCGCTATCCGGCGACACGCGGTTGACAAGGCCTATGCGAAGGGCTTCTTCAGCGCCTACTTTTCTGCCGGTAAAGGCCATTTCGCGGGCCATACCCTCAGAAATGATCCGGGGCAGTCTTTGCAGGGAGCCGAGATCGGCCACCATGCCCATATCTATCTCTTTTACGGTGAAATAGGCCTCTGCACTGCAATAGCGCATGTCGCAGGCGGCGACGATGTCCACAGCTCCGCCGATACAGGCACCGTGAATGGCAGCCAGCACGGGTTTGCGGCAGACTTCGATGGCGTTGATGGTCGCCTGGAGATCGAGAATGACACGCCTGAGGCGCTCGCGGTTGCGGCCTTCGTCGCCTTTCCCGGTCATTTGCCCGACTTCCATCAGCAAAGAGAGGTCTATTCCCGAACTGAAATGTTTGCCTTCCCCGCTGAGTACAATGGCCCGTACCTCTTCATTCTCATCAAGAGAGGTGAAGATGGCTTTCAGCTCCTGCCATGCCACCCGGTTGAGGGCATTGGACTTGTCAGGGCGGTTGATCCGGACCAGCGCCACGTGATCCGACACATCCACGAGAAAGGTTTCCCAGTTCATAATTAATTCATTTACAGTCCTCTAATGCTGCTGATACCTGCTGAAAAGAAAGATCGCTGTGAGAAGAAGAGCCTTTTTTCCCCAGAAAATTCACCAGCGAGGTCATTTCCTGGGCGCTGATTTTCGGATTGGCGGGCATGGGCCAGCGATAGCCGTTTTCCCGGAGAGAGAGCGTATCAGAAATGCCATTGCGGATCAGGCAGATCAGTTCCGGCCCCACCTTTTTTACATATTCCGAGCGATCCAATGCAGGCACCACCCCTCTCAGCCCCGAACCATCGTCCATGTGGCAGGAGGCGCAATGCTGTGCATATACCCTGGCCCCTGCCCCACCCTGCTGGTCGAGGGTGTATTTCACCCCCAGGAGGCCTGCAAGGAGCAGCAGAGGCCAGATAAATGGAAGAATCTTTTTCAGATTAACTGGCAGAGCGCTCATGGAGCAGTGTTCGTATGTCTTTGATCAGGCGATCTACTTCTTCCGCATTGGTACCGTCATAATAGCCCCGGATATGGCGCTGTCCATCGAGCAGGATAAAGGCCCCGCTGTGGAGGATGCCCCCGGCAGCCTTTTCGTCTTTCACAGCCGCAATCATATACGAATGTGCCATGGAAAAAATCGTATCCTGATCGCCGGTTACCATGTGCCAGCGGCTGCTCTCGATGCCGAGTTTCGCCGCATAGGAATGGAGCACTGCTACACTGTCCACCTCCGGAAAGAGGGTGTGCGACAGGATTTTCACCGTATCATTTCCTTCAAACGCATCATATACCCGGATCATCTGCTGC
>RDXT01000222.1 GCA_004292985.1 Bacteroidota bacterium | reverse complement strand
GAAAGCGGCAACCGCCTTGTCCATTTTTCCCGCGAACTCTGGATCGAGCAGGACGACTTTATGGAAGTGCCGCCCAAAGGCTATTTCCGTCTTTTTCCGGGAGGAATGGTCCGTCTCAAAGGGGCTTATATCATCAAATGTGATGAAGTGGTAAAAGACGAAACAGGAGCCGTGAAAGAACTTCGTTGCTCTTACGTCGAGAACTCCCGCAGCGGAAGTGATACCAGCGAACTCAAGGTAAGAGGCACGATCCACTGGGTTTCGGCTCCGCATGCGCTCGACATCGAAGTGCGCCAGTACGATCGCCTCTTTAACGATCCCGATCCCAATGGCCACAAAGACCGCGATTTCCGCGAGTTCATCAACCCCGACGCGCTGCGCGTGATTCCCCTGGCCTATGCCGAGGCAAGTCTCCGTGACCTCAAGCCCCTCGACAAGGTGCAGTTTATCCGCAAAGGATATTACTGCGTGGACAGCGACAGCAACGCATCCAAAATGGTATTTAACCTTACCGTGGGCCTCAAGGACGCCTGGGCCAAAGCCCACCAGAGCTGATCTGCATCTGACAGATGCCCCAATATACAAGAACCGCCCCGGCAACCCGGAGCGGTTCTTTGTTTAGAGGACTTTGTGAACTGTTCCCTGAAAACGGTTCCCTGTTACCTGTCAACTGTACCCTGTCAAGGCTGCACCTTCACCCATTTCTGGATCCAGCGGCCTTCGGCAGTTGTTGCTTCGATCAGATACACACCACCGGACAGCGCCTCTGTGGAGAGGCTTGTCTGGAAGCCGTTGACCTGGCGGTTGAGTACAACTTTGCCACTGAGTTCAGTCATGCGGATGCTTTCGATCCGGACAGTTCCTTCGATATTCACCTGCTCTCTTCCCGGATTAGGATAAAGGCTGATCGCATCGGCAGGCAGCAGGTCGGACACAGCGTCGGTCAGGTTGTCTGTGATCGTAATTGTCACCGTATCAACCGCGCCTACAACGCCGTTTACTACAGCAGCGATGTAGAGAACCACTGTTTCGTCACCTTCTACCAGACCGTCGTCGAGGATGCTTACCGTAACGGAGTCGAGTGCGGAGCTTCCGCAGGGGCCATCTTTGTACAGGGTGTCATTTGTAAAGGTAAAGTCGAGGCCAGCTGTAGCGGTAGAGGCCGTTGTATCGAGATATACCCATACTTCGGTAGAATCCGGGTTGAGTCCGGCAAATGTCACGTCTGTTGAGATCGTTGTATTCTGCTCGACTACGCTCAGGGTACCCCTTTCCAGCGAAACGACAGGGGCCGGAGCCACCACGAGGTCAGCGATATAGCGGGGCAGCAACTGGTAGCCGGAAGTGCGGGGCACACTGGAGTCAAACTGCCCGCCGAGGCCCGTTACACTGAAGTATCCTGTGGGAGCGGGCTGGCTGTACAGCGTTACGTCATTGTCCACGCGCAGGTCGAAGGTAGTGGTACCATTGGTGATCGCTGCCGTAAATCCGGAGCCGGTGCCAGTCCATTGGGCAGGATTAACCAGCGTTACACATTCGATCGTAACGAGTTCATGTTCCGTAAATTCACCCAGCGAATCCACCACAACAGCTGCCTCAAGCGGACGAGCGGCAGCCTTTACGATAATGGTATCGAGGGTTCCCATTTGCGCCAGGCCATTAAACTGCTCGACTTTGCCGATCACATGGAGGCTGTCTCCTTCGGTGACTACATCATAGCCAACGGTAGCAAGGGTCGTAAAGACGCCGATACCATGTCCCTGGCCGCGCAGGCTGAACTGTACGCCATTGCCCCCGCGCAGGTCCACGCCATAGACGACACCGCGCACTTCGCAGATCACATTGAGCGAGTCCGCCACACCGTCTGCATTGGCATCGGCTGTCACCAGACCAATCGGATATACCGGAGTAGGAATGTCGTCGTCAAGAATGGTAACTGTTACGGAGTCGGTGCTACCCACAGAGCAGCCGGAAAGGGAATCTACCCGGATCACAAAGCTTTCAGAAGGCTCTACCAGCGCGTCGCTGATGATCGGAATAGCCAGGGTAGCCACCGTCGAGCCGCCTGAGGTGAAAATGACGGTGTCAGGGGAGCTGAAGGTAAAGTCGGCTCCGGCGGTCGCTGT
>RDXT01000221.1 GCA_004292985.1 Bacteroidota bacterium | reverse complement strand
ACGCAGTGGCTGGTGCTCAAAGACATCGCCGATGTGGTGCGCCGGGCAGGAATCCGCAAACTCGTGATTATGAACGGGCATGGCGGAAACCATTTTAAAAATATGCTCCGCGAACTGACGGTGCATGAACCCGATCTTTTTGCCTGCGCCGTGGACTGGTACAGTGCTGCGCCCTGGAAAGAGTATTTCAGCGACCTGGGCGACCACGCCGGCGAACTCGAAACCAGCGCCATGCTCCACATCGCTCCGCAGTGGGTGAGCCCGCTGGAGGAAGCCGGAGACGGGGCCGCCAAAAAATTCAAAATAAAGGCACTGCGTGAAGGATGGGCCATTTCGCAGCGGAAATGGACCGAAGTTACCGCAGATACCGGCGTGGGCAACCCCTGTGCCTCGACCGCAGAAAAAGGCGTCCGCTTTCTGGAAGCCTGCACGCAGCGTATGGCCGCATTTTTTGCCGAGCTGGCTGCTGCCGACCCCGACAATTTGTACGAGTAAGCAGCTACTTTTTATATTGCCTTAACCTAAGAAAGTGTAAGTTCGCATAAACGCAACTCACCTTTCCTATGCTGCGACTGCTGCTCACTCCCCTGCTTTTGCTTTGCCTGCTCCCTGCTCCGGCGCAAACCTACGGGTCCCTCTTTGCCTCCGAAGAAGTCCTCCAGTTGACGCTGACCGCCAATCTCACTACCTTTCTCAAAGACCGGGGCAACAATCCGCAATACCACGACGCCGCATTAAGCTACAAAGACGCTTCCGGGGCCGAGCAGCGCTTTGCTGTGCGTATCCGGGTGCGGGGTCATTACCGCCGCGATCCCTTTATCTGCGATTTTCCCCCTTTCCGGATCAATTTTCCCGGCAAAGGAAAAACACCTGCCCCTTTCGAAGGACAAGACAAACTCAAGGTGGTGGCCCACTGCCAGGACGAGCAGTATATTTTCCGGGAATACTACCTGTACAAAATCTATAACCTCCTCACAGACAAAAGCTTCCGCGTGCGACTGGTGCAGATCCGCTATGTGGACAGCAGCGGAGGCAGGCCCGAAGAGACACACTATGGCTTTATCATCGAGTCGGAAGAAGAGATGGCGGCCCGCAACGGAGCCAGCCCTTTGCCTGAGGACATTTCGCTGAAACCCGCCGATGTGGACCGCGAAGCCCTGACCCTGGCCTACGTGTTTAATTTTATGATTGCCAACCGTGACTTTGACATCAATGTGCGGCAAAACCTCAAAGTGATCACCAACGGATCGGGTTTGCCGGTGCCTGTGCCCTACGATTTTGACTGGTCGGGGATGGTGGATGCTTCTTATACCAAAACGACCCTCTCCAAAGGCAGCACCTACGAAGATCGCCAGAAGCTCAAGGCCCTTTGCCGGGAACTGCCTGAATATGAGGCCGCTCTGGACCGCCTCCGGGCTGTGCGGGAGCAGATCGTGCAGATTTACGAGGCATCTCCCTACCTGAGCGCGGAGTCCAAGGCCGAGGCGCTGAAAAATTACAAGGGATTTTTTGCGAGAATCAATAAGGCGAAATATATTAGGGAGACATTTATCAGTGATTGCGAGTAAGAAAAGTGTTCTCTTTTTGGGAACCGGCTTTCGCGCCCGGCACAGCCCCGCAGAAGTCTCAGGTTTTCACGCACGAATTTTCACTTTTCATACACGTTTTTTCCCTTTTTATATACGGATATTCGGTTTTTGTCGCCAGAGGTGTAACTTAATGGCATGAAAATGGGTATATTCACCCAAGCAACAAGAATGAGATGAGTAAAATTGTACTTTTAGCCCTGGTAGTAGGATTGAGCAGCCTTCCGATGATGGCCTCCCAGACAGGAGCCCCTGCGGAAAGCATTGTGGCGCAGGGCGTAGAGATTTCGCTTTTTCCTAACCCGACCAACGGTGTGTTTTATGTGGATATCCGCAGCGCAGCCGAGTCTTCGGTGAAAGTAAAAGTCGTCAATATGATCGGCCAGACCCTGCGCGAGGCAGAAGCTTCGGTGGGTGAACGCCTGACATTTGACATGAGCAACAGCCCCAAAGGTGTATATTTCCTCCAGATTGGCGAAGGCAGCGAGCGTCTTACCCGGCGCATCGTGGTCCAGTAAGAGAAATTTGGACCCAACATAGTT
>RDXT01000607.1 GCA_004292985.1 Bacteroidota bacterium | reverse complement strand
CCGTTGAAAAACAGGCGCTTGAGGCTCAGAAAAAAGCCGAAGAAGCCCGGAAAGCAAAACAAGCGACGCCCTGACAGACCCTATTTCCCATTCTGATGATTGTATCTTCTCTCTATCGCACGCTTTTCGTGGTATTGGGCATCCTGGCACTCACAGCCATGACCGGATGCTCACCTAAACCATCTGAGGTTAAAGCGGGAAACACCCTCTTTACCCATATGCCCGCCGATTTTACGGGGATTGATTTTACCAATCGCCTTACGTACAACGAGGAGTTTAACGTATATACCTACCGCAACTTCTACAATGGCGGTGGTGTTGGCCTCGGCGATGTGAACAATGACGGGCTGCTTGACATCTATTTCTGCGGAAACATGATGCCCAGTCGCCTCTATCTGAATAAAGGCAATTTTCAGTTTGAAGACATCACCGACAAAGCAGGTGTGGCCTGCGAAGGCTCATGGGCTACGGGTGTCAGTTTCGCCGACATCAACGGCGATGGCCTCCAGGATTTGTACGTATGCAAATCGGGCAAGCCTGAGGGCGAGCGCCGCTACAATGAGCTGTTTATCAATAACGGCGACCTCACCTTTACGGAGCAATCCGAAAAATACGGACTGAATGACAAGGGCTTTTCGACCCACGCTGCCTTCTTTGACTATGACAAAGACGGCGACCTGGATTGCTATCTGCTCAATAACTCATTTCGCCCCATCGGCGGATTCGATCTCAAGCGCAACCAGCGCACCGAGCGCGATTCGCTCGGCGGAAACAAACTCTACCGCAACGACAATGGACATTTTGTGGATGCCAGTGACGAGGCCGGTATCTACGGCAGCATCATCGGTTTTGGCCTCGGAGTTACGGTGGGCGATGTGAACCGCGACGGCTGGCAGGACATTTACGTATCCAACGACTTTTTTGAAAGAGACTACCTCTATATCAACAATAAAAACGGCACCTTCACCGAGTCGCTTGAAAAGCAGATCCGTGAGCTGAGCGCCGCCTCTATGGGCGCGGACATGGCCGATGTGAACAATGACGGCTATCCGGAGATTTTTGTTACCGACATGCTCCCGCGCGACGATGCCCGCATCAAAACCAAAACCACCTTTGAGGACTGGAACAAGTACCGCGCGAACCTGATGAACGGCTACTACCACCAGTTTACCCGGAACGTCTTTCAATTGAACAATGGCCCCTCCGATACGAGCGGTCAGGTGACATTTAGCGAAATCGGGCGGATGTCGGGGGTCTATGCGACCGACTGGAGCTGGGGTGCGCTCATTATGGACATGGATAATGATGGCCTGAAGGATATTTTTGTCGCAAACGCCATTTACCAGGACCTCACGGACCAGGATTTTCTGCTCTACGCCTCAGATCCGCGCTTTATTCAGTCGGTTGTTACCCGTGAAAAGTTTGATTTTAAGAAACTGATCGAAATTATCCCCTCAAACAGCCTGCCTAACTACGCTTTTCACAACAATGGCGACCTTACCTTCACCAATGAAGCTGATTCCTGGGGACTGGGAGAGCCTTCTTTCTCCAACGGTTCTGCTTACGGCGACCTCGACAATGACGGCGACCTCGATCTGGTAACCAACAACTGTAACACCCCCTCCTTCGTCTATCGCAACGAAACCAATGCGATGCGGCCCGATCATCACTACCTGAAGTTTATCCTGAAAGGTGAAGGCGCCAATACCCAGGCAGTGGGGACAGCCATCACGGTGTATCACGGCGGTCAGCAGTATTACCTGGAGCAGATGCCCGTGCGGGGGTTTCAGTCCACGGTAGATTTCCGGCCTAACTTCGGTCTGGGAAATATAGACAAAGTGGACTCTGTAGTCGTGCTCTGGCCCGATTTCAAGAAAACGGTATTGACACAAGTCCCAGTTAATCAAACGATTACTTTGGCGCAGTCTGAGGCCTTGCCTGCGGGAGAGAAGCTGATCAAACCCCGCGTAACCCGCACTCTCCTGGTGCAGGATACCACCTCAGGCATACGCTTCACCCATACCGAAAACGAGTACAATGACTTTAACCGCGACCGTCTGCTCTACCAGATGCTGTCCTCGGAAGGCCCCAAAATAGCCGTAGGAGACATCAATGGCGACAAGCGCGACGATTTTTATGTAGGCAACGCCAAAGATTCCCCCGGCGCATTGTATGTGCAGCAGGCCAATGGCAGTTTCCGGAGGGAGCAGGACGAAGTTTTTGCGATGGACAAAGCCTCTGAAGATACGGACTGCCTTTTCTTCGATGCAGACCACGACGGCGACCTCGACCTCTATGTTGCCTGCGGGGGAAGCGAGTTTCCGTCCACTTCGACTGAGCTGCTTAATCGCTTGTATATCAACCAGTCCGGACGATTTGTGCGCTCAAAACAATTGCTTCCTTCGGCTACGCAGCCTGAAAATACCTCGACAGTCGAGGCAGCAGACTATGACCGCGACGGCGATATGGACCTCTTTGTGGGGGTGCGGCTGAGGCCCTTCCTGTACGGAACGCCTGTGAGCGGCTATCTGCTCCAGAACGACGGCAAAGGCAATTTTACCGATGTGACGGCAAAAGCGGCTCCCGGCCTGGTAAATATCGGTATGATCACCGGAAGTTTGTGGATGGATTACGACACAGATGGCGATCCCGATCTGATTGTGACGGGTGAATATATGCCGGTGAAGGTTTTTCAGAACCAGAAGGGGAGCTTTACCGATGTAACTGAGGCCGCAGGGCTGACCCGCTCCAACGGATTCTGGAACACCCTGAGCGCCGCAGATGTGGATGGGGATGGCGATCTCGATATCATTGCAGGCAATCATGGCCTGAACAGTCGCTTTAAAGGCAGCCAGGAGCACCCAGTGTGCATGTACATCAACGATTTTGACCAAAACGGAAGTGCGGAGCAGCTGATCTGCGTCTATAATGGCGACAAATCCTATCCGCTGGCCCTCCGCCACGACCTTGTAGCCCAGGTTCCCCAGCTTAAAAAGAAATACCTCAAGTATGAGTCCTATAAAAACCAGACCATCGAGGATATTTTCACCCCGGAGCAGCGGGCCAATATGATCACCCTCAATGCCTATGAGATGCGCTCCTCGGTGCTGATCAATAATGGAGGGCGCTTTGACATCCGGCCTTTGCCAATAGAAGCCCAGCTCGCGCCTGTCTATGGGATGATCTGCGAAGATATGGACGGCGACAAAATTCCGGATATATTGCTGGCGGGCAACTTTTTGCGTGCCAAGCCGGAAGTGGGCGGGCAGCTATCCTCCTACGGCCTGTTCCTGAAAGGTGATGGTAAAGGCGGTTTTGCGTCTGTACCTGCCAGAGAATCAGGCTTTTCTGTGATCGGCGAGGTGCGGGACCTTGCCCTGATCCGGCGTGGACGCACCCGCTCGGTGCTGGTGGCCCGCAACAATGGACCGATGGAAGTTTTTTCATTTTGAAAAACAGCTATTTACCCGGGCTGCTGCTCCTGCTGATTGCCTGCCAGCCGGGCCAACAGGAAAAATCCGCCGCCCCACCTTTGTTTACCCTGCTCTCTCCGGAGCAAACGGGGGTTCATTTTGCCAATACGCTCACTGATACCAAGACATTTAACCTCATCAACTACCTCTATTACTATAATGGAGGCGGAGTAGCTGCGGGCGACATCAACAACGACGGGCTGACGGACCTGTATTTTACCTCCAATCTGGAGCCATCGCGGCTGTATCTGAACAAAGGCAACTTCCAGTTCGAAGATATTACCGAAAAAGCAGGGGTAGGAGGGAGGCAGGGCTGGACCACGGGCGTTTGTATGGTGGATATAAACGGGGATGGTTTTCTGGACATCTACCTTTCGCATCTGGGCGAATACTTAGACAAATCCGGTCGCAATGAACTCTTTATCAACCGGGGCGATGGCACATTTTCAGAAGAAGCAGCTGCCTACGGACTCGATTTAAAAGGCTTTTCAACCCAGTCCACCTTTCTGGATTACGACCTCGATGGCGATATAGATCTGTTTTATCTGACCCATTCGGTGAATCCAGCCTCGACCATTGGTCCTGTGGATCAGCGACTTACGCGTGATCCGCTGGCGGGAGACCGCCTGATGCGGAACGATGGCGGGAAATTTACAGAGGTAAGTGAAGCCGCAGGCATCTTTGGCAGCAAACTCGGCTATGGTCTGGGGGTAATGGCCGGAGACATTAATATGGATGGCTGGCCCGACATTTATGTTGGCAATGACTTTCACGAGGACGATTACCTCTACATTAACCAGAAAAACGGAACCTTTGCCGAGTCACTGCGGATGCACATGGGGCATACCAGCCGATTTTCGATGGGCGTGGACATGGCTGACATCAACAATGACTGCCTGCCTGACCTGATGAGTCTCGACATGAAGCCCGCCCGCGAAGACATCCTGAAAAGCGCCGAAGCGCCGGAGAGCTATGAGATATTTCAGTATAAACTATCCTACGGATACTACCACCAATATCCCCACAATGCCCTGCAACTCAACCGGGGAGACGGCACCTTCAGCGAAATCAGCCAGCTGACAGGCGTAGATGCCACAGACTGGAGCTGGTCGCCCCTGCTGTGCGACCTCGACCTCGACGGATTTAAAGACATCTATATCAGCAACGGCATTTACCGCCGCCAGAACGATATGGATTACATTAAATTTATCCAGCAGCCGGAGCTTACCCGCGCTCTGAATCAGGGACCCAGTGAGAAAGACTTTGAAATCATTGAGCGGATGCCTTCGGTGAAAGTAGCTTCATTTACCTATCGCAACGAAGGCGGCTACCTGTTTTCGGACCAAAGCCAGGCCTGGGGTCTGGGACAGCCCGCTTTTTCCAACGGATCTGCCTATGCCGATCTCGACAACGATGGCGACCAGGACCTGATTGTGAACAACATCAACGAGCCTGCATTTATCTATCGCAACGAATCCCGCGAACAAAATAAAGCTAACTACCTGAAAATCAACCTGAAAGGAGATGCGGGAAATGTGCAGGGAATTGGCGCGAAAGTCTGGGTCTGGGCAAACGGACAGGTGCAGTACCAGGAGCATCAGCCTGTGAGGGGCTTTCAGTCTGCCGTAGCGCCGGGCTTTGTTTTTGGCCTGGGCACCTCTGTAAAAGCGGACTCTCTGCGGATCGTATGGCCGGGAGCTAAATGTCAGATTATCAGGGACTTGCCAGCTAACCAGAGCCTTTTGCTCGAACAGTCGCAGGCGAAGGAAACCTTCGTGTATCCGCCTTCCGTAAAAACGCCGCGTTTCGCTCCCGAACCTCTGCCTGCCGGACTCGATTTTATTCATCAGGAAAATGCATTTAACGACTTTAACCGGGAGGAACTGCTGCCACACCTGCTTTCCACCGAAGGTCCCCGCATGGCGCTGTCGGATGTGAATGTAGATGGAAGGGACGACGTGTACATCTGTGGTGCGAGTGGTCAGAGCGGGCAACTCTATCTTCAGCAGGCCAATGGCGCGTTTCAGGCCAGCCAGCCAGAGCTATGGACCGAATTTGCCTTTCAGGAGGAGACCAATAGCCTGTTTTTTGATGCAAATGGCGACCAAATGCCTGATTTATATATAGTTTGCGGGGGAAATGAGTTTCCGGAGGGAGATTCCCGCTACCAGGACCGCCTGTATTTGAACGAAGGGCAGGGCCGCTTTGCCCTTGCCAAAGACCATCTGCCTTCGATGACCGGAAATGGCTCTGCGCTTGCGGCAGGCGACCCCGATGGCGATGGCGACCTCGATCTTTTTGTCGGAAACCGCTCGATACCCGGAAGTTATGGTCTTTCTCCCAGGGCTTTTCTGCTGATAAATGATGGTAAAGGCCATTTTGAAGACCAGACCGAGGCCCGCTGCCCGCAATTACTTCAGGCAGGTATGGTTACGGACGCCGTTTGGGCCGATATAGACGCCGACAAGGATGCCGATCTGCTGCTCTGCGGAGAATGGATGCCGCTGACAGTTTTGCGGAATGAACAGGGCAGACTCACACCCGCTACAGATCAACTGGGGCTGGGCCGGAGCCAGGGATGGTGGAACCGCCTGCATGTGGCTGACCTCGACGGCGACGGGGATATGGATGTCGTTGCCGGAAATCTGGGATTAAATTCCACCCTGAAAAGCGCTGATAATGAGCCTTGTACGCTCTTTGTGAAGGACTTCGACGGCAATGGTTCTTCTGACCCGGTGCTGTGTTATTACAAAGAAGGCGTCAGCTATCCGATGGCCTCCCGCGATGAACTGCTGCGGCAGATTCTGCCGCTGCGCCGCAAATACCCGCGCTACACCGACTACGCCACAGCCACAGTGAAAGACATTTTTACCCCGGAGCAACTCGAAGAAAGCCTCGTTAAGTCTGCCTATACATTTGCCAGTACCCTGTTTGTGAATGAAGGCGGTCATTTCCGGATGCAGCCCCTGCCCACAGAAGCGCAGTTTTCACCTGTGTACAGTATATTAAGTGGCGATTTTGATGCCGATGGGCACATGGATATTCTGCTCGGCGGCAATTTTTACGGAGTGCCTCCCAACCAGGGGCGTTACGATGCCCAGGCGGCAATCCTTTTGCGCGGCGATGGTAGCATGCATTTTCAGCTGGAGATTACGGCATTCCGGCCTGCTGGACAGATCCGGGATATGCGCGTGCTTCAAAATGGGAAGCGCAGGCTCCTCCTGCTGGCCCGCAACAATGCCTCCCTTCAGGCATTTTCCCTGCCCTGACTACCGGAAAAAGCGCCGGAGTGCCGCAATCATTTCCTCAGGCGCTTCTTCCTGGGCAAAATGACCCGCTTTTTCGAGACGGATTACCTCCGCATGGGGCAGCGCTTTTTCCCAGATTGCAAGTTCGGAAGGAGGGACAAATGCATCCTTCATTCCCCAGAAAATCAGAAAGGGCATGGTGCTGAGCTTTGGGAGCTGAGCTTCCAGATCTGCCCAGAAGGAGCCTGCACCCAATAGCTCGCGGGAAAAAGTGTACGCTCCGTGGCGTTCATCCGGACGCGATAAAGCCCTTTTGTAGTGGCGGTGCACCTCGGGCGTGAGTTTTTTCCGGTCGCCAAAGGCAGCGGGTGTGATGACATTAACCGGAAAATTGAGGCGCAAATATAGAAAACGGCCGAGGGCACCATGCATCACTTTCGCCGGAGCCGAATAATGGGGGTCCTTATCGAGCTGACGCATCCACCCATTAAAAAAGGAGACCTTCTGAAATAATTGCGGGTGGTGAATGACAGAGTACAGGGAAATAGAAAGCCCGAAGTCATTGGCTATCAGATAGATGTCTTTGAGTCCCAGTTGCTGAATAAAGGCTTCCAGCCGTTTGGCGTGTGCCTCTACCCGGTAGTCTCCGTCCACCGGTTTGTCGGAAAGGCCGAAGCCTATCATATCGGGTGCGATGCAGCGATACTCCTTTCGAAGATCTGCAATCAGTTCCCGCCACCCGAAAGACCATTCCGGCGTGCCATGCGCAAACAAAATGACCGGTCCGCTGCCCTCATCTACATAATGCATCTGCTGCCCCTCGATTTCCAGAAAATGATCTGAAAAAGGGTACAATGTTCGGTTAACCCAGGAAGTATCCATGCTGATATTTTTGAGTGAGAAGATGTTGCATTTCATCGAGGGGATAGCTGCCCCCTGATTGGATATACTGCACTGTGATGCCATCAATGAGGGCGAAAAGCAGGCGGGCTTCCGTTTCGGGAGCAGGGGCACCCAGCAGCAAAAACTGCTGCGTAAGCTGCTCATTGACAGCGTGCTGGAAGCCAGCGATGCTCTGTGCGGCGGCGAGCTGCACGGCTGGCTGAAAGCGGAGCTGCTGCACCAGTTTCCAGAAAGGATGATTGGCGCGGATCAGGTCGAATGCGCGTGCAATGTGTTCGAGAATCGCGGCGCGTGGCTCTTTTTCTTC
>RDXT01000220.1 GCA_004292985.1 Bacteroidota bacterium | reverse complement strand
TTGGGGTCGTCGCCGCTCTGGTCAAAGGCATAGACCATTTTTTCGTTCTGGGAATAGTCGCAGGCATTGCGGGTAATGTAATTGCCGCCCGACTGGTTAAAGTAAGGAGCAATGTCCCAGTCAGCAAAAAGGCCTGCATAGAGGTTGCTTACAGCCGCTCCGGTATCTTTGCGGACCAGGTACTGCATAATCACAAAGTCACGGAAAGGGTCGTCTTTCCAGGCAAATGTCCGCTGCGTCACGTTGATACCGATGGGCTGCGGGCCGTTGCGGTCGTTAAAAGAAGCCACAGACTCAAAATCGGCGATGCGGCTGTTCGGCACCTGGTACACCTGGTCTATAATGCTGAAGTCATTGTCGCGAAACGAAGAACTGCGGATGCGGTCAGATACTTTTGTCGTCGAAATACCTGCCAGAAATCCCCCTTCGAACAAGGCATTTTCATAGTCGCGGTAGCGCGCACCAATGCCCTGGAGGTTGGAAATGAAGTCATTAAACCCAAAATTCCCCTGGCTGTTGACGGTGGTGTGGAAGTTGTTTTCAGTTACATTTATATACGAAGGATTTACCCGGTATTCGATGTACTCAAAGTCGGTGTATCCTGTCGCTGCATCTACGTAGGTCAGTTTCAGGTTTAAGGTATAATCTACCGGAATGCCGGGCTTCAGGCGGATCCGGAAAGGCTGCCCGGAGCTAAAGCTTTGTCCTGCGGCGACCGTTCCCGGCACTACGCCATTTTCAACCACCTCAGCCACAATCAGTTGGGTAGAAGGCAGCGAAAGGGTTATGGAAAGATTGGAAGCCGAAGCGAGATAATTTACCCAGTTTACCTGAAGCAGCAGGGTATCCCCGCCGATAAAGCGGCCATTGCCATCGGCATCTGTCATGTTGTACTGGTTCATCCGGACCGAGGGTCTCTGCACATCCGAAAGGGCGCGGTACATGTTCAGGCGGCCATTGCCAATCTTATCTTTCCGGTTGCTGTTGACCTGATAAATGTCGTCGGCTGTTACCCGCACCCGCTGTCCGGCCTCAAAACCGCTCATACCGGGAAAGTGGGTCTGGGTGAGTGCTACCGCAGCCGCTACCACAGGCGCGGAGGCCGAAGTGCCACCCCATGCCCAGTAGCCTGCATTGCCGAAGGTACTCCAGATACCGATGCCGGGCGCACCCAGGTCCACGGTATAATTAAAGGTGGAATTTTCATACAGGGTATCGCCCAGGCCCGTATTTGCCACCGAGATCACACGCGGATAGGCAGCGGGATAATATTTCCAGTCTGAGGAGTTGTTGCCAGCCGCAGCGATGATGGCCGCTTTTTTATTAACGGTCGCATAATTGATCACATCTTCGCCCAGGCGCGAAGGGGTCGAGCCGCCCCAGGAGCAGTTGACAACACTGGCGCCCTGCTCCACCGCATAGATAATGCCCTGATAGCCACCGGCAATGAGGCCGATCGAGTCATCGGGGGCCGCTTTGATGGGCAGATAGCCGCAGTTAAAACAGAGGCCGGGCACGCCGATGGCATTGTCTGCCGTAGCGCCCACAATGCCCGTTACCCAGAGGCCGTGTACATTGCCGACCGAGGGATCATTGTCGCCCACGCTGCCATAGGTATCGCCGCCAAAGTCCCAGCCCCGGCGGTTGTCCACGTAGCCGTCATTATCATTGTCTATTCCGTCTATCGGGTCGTCGCTGTTGATGACGAGGTTGCTTTGGAGATCGGGGTGGGTACCGTCGGTGCCGGAGTCCACGATGCCGACCACGACACTTTTGTTTCCTTTTTGAACATCCCAGGCTTCGCGCGCCTGTATGGGGCCGAGGTGCCACATAAAATTGAAGCCCGCAGCCGTATCGGCATAAAAATCATTGGGCTGATAAAAGGTTTCCTGCACATACCAGGGCTCTGCCCAGGCGACCGATGCAGCGCCCATCAGGGTGCGGGCCGCAGCAAGAGGAGGCATACTTCCCTCATATTCAGCTACATAGATCAGGGAAAGGTCGGCCATTTTCTGTCCTGCCTCATCTGTAGGCGAAGACGGCGGCAGCAGGGCAGGAAACATCTTATGCACCCCGCGCGTCTTCATCACGCCAAGCGCCTCAGAGACACCGGGAGCATCGGCCTGCGTTTCATT
>RDXT01000606.1 GCA_004292985.1 Bacteroidota bacterium | reverse complement strand
TTTCTATTATGCGAGTGAGCCTTTTTTCAAGGGAATGGAAAATGGCTACCGGGGCACCCTTCAGCGCTTTCTGAAGTATCGCTGGGCCTCCTTGCTGCTTCTGCTGGCCTGTATGGGAGGCATCTTTTACTTTAACCAGACCTTACCCAAAGAACTGGCCCCCTTGGAAGACCGGAGCATCATCCGTATGCCCGTAACAGCACCTGAGGGAACCGATTTTGATAAAACCGAACAGCTGATCTATGACATAGCCCAGCAGGTAATAGACAGTGTGCCCGAAAACAGAATGATTTTTGGGATTACCTCTCCCGGATTTGCAGGTACCGGCTCTACTAACAGCGGCTTCCTGAGCGTGATCCTGAAAGATCCGGAAGAGCGGGAGCGGAGCCAGCAGCAGATATACAACCAGCTTGCCCGCATGTCGCGGCGTTTTACGGAGGCCCGCGTGATTCCTACGCAGGAACAGACCATTTCTACCTCGCTGGCTTCCGGATTTTCGCTGCCTGTGCAGTTTGTGATCCAGACCCTGGAATTTGAGAAACTCCAGCAGGTGCTGCCCACGTTTCTGGAAGAGGCGCGGAAAAGCCCTGTTTTCCTGAACGTGGATGTCAACCTGAAATTTAACAAACCCGAACTTCAGGTAACCATTGACCGCCTGAAGGCCACGGAACTGGGCGTTTCGGTACTCGATATTTCCAATACCCTGCAACTCGCCCTTTCGGGTCGCCGCTTCGGCTACTTCCTGATGAATGGCAAGCAGTACCAGGTCATCGGGCAGGTGGACCGCAAAAACCGCGATGAGCCGCTCGATCTGGCCGCTTTTTATGTGCGCAATGTCCGGGGAGAGCTGATCCAGCTCGACAACCTCGTGCGCATCGAGGAGCTGAGCAACCCACCGCAGCTGTACCACTTCAACCGCTATAAGGCCGCTACCGTATCTGCCGCGCTTGCCCCTGGCTATACCATCGGCGACGGCATTGCAGTGATGCAGGAGATCGCAGCCCGTCAGCTCGACCAGTCATTTGTTACGGAGCTTGCAGGCCCTTCCCGCGACTTCAGCGAAAGCTCCTCCAATACCTCATTTGCCCTCTTCCTGGCGCTGGCGCTCATTTACCTGATTCTGGCGGCCCAGTTTGAGAGCTTCCGTGACCCGATCATCATCATGCTGACGGTGCCGCTGGCGCTGGCGGGCGCTCTGCTCAGCCTGTGGATGTTTGGCCAGACGCTGAATATTTTCTCCCAGATCGGGATGATTATGCTGATCGGTCTGGTAACGAAAAACGGTATTCTGATCGTGGAATTTGCCAACCAGAAGCAGCGGCAGGGGGTACCGAAAGCCGAAGCCGCCCGTGAAGCTGCCGTAGGTCGTCTCCGTCCGATCCTCATGACCTCGCTGGCGACTACGCTGGGGGCATTGCCCATCGCACTGGCCCTGGGCGCCGGTTCTCAAAGCCGTGTGCCGCTGGGGATCGTGATTGTGGGGGGGCTGATGTTCTCCCTGATCTTTACCCTGTATGTGATTCCGGCGATGTATATATTCCTTTCGGGTAAAAAAGAAACCGAAGACAATAAAGAAGCCCTGCTTCAGGGTGAAGCGTCTCCTGAGCCAGTAACCCCTTGATTATGAAACGATTTCTCCCGATCATCTGCCTGCTTCTGGGGCAGTGCGCGTATGTGCAGGCACAGGATACCCTCTCCTTTTCCGATGTTCTCTCATCGGCGCTGGAGCAAAACTACGGCATCCGGCTGGCACGCAATGCGGCTGAGATTCCCGCTATTCTCAACGACCGCAGCCAGGCAGGGATGCTGCCTACGGTTACAGGCAGCGTAGCCACCAACTATTCCAATACCACCATCAACCAGGAGTTTGCAAATGGCAACTCCTTCCAGCAGAGCGGTGTAAGTAACTATGTAGCCAACTCTTCGGTAGCGGCAGAATGGACCGTTTTTGATGGAATGCGGATGTTTATTGCCCGCGACCGCCTGGCAGAACTGGAGAAAATCGGCAAAACCGAGCTGGAAAACCAGATTCAGCAGACCCTGTATTCCCTCACACTGTCCTGGTACAACTTGCTGCGTCTTCAGGAGCAAATCCGGGTAACGGAGGCCTTTATCGGGTTGCTGGAAGAGCGGGTAAAAATTGCCGGGCGTGCATTTGAGATCGGCGCTTCGGCCAAAACAGACCTGCTCCAGGCAGAGATTGATTTGCAGGAGCAGCAGGTGAGCCTGCGCCGGCAGCAAAATGAAATAGCCAATGCCCGCGCGGCTATCAACCAGTTGATGGGAGTAGCGCCTGAAGGCAAATGGGTATCGGGCGGGAAAGAGCCTTCATATGAAGTCCCTGGCTATCAGATACTTAAAGACAGCATGCTGGCCAATAACCCCCAGTTGCTGGCCCTGAAGAGCCGACTGGCTGTATCTGTGCTTACCGAGCGCGAAACCCGTGCGCAGGTGTACCCCACCGTGGCGCTGCGTGGCGGAGCGAACCTCAATTTCTCCCGCAATACTGCTGGTTTCTCTCTGTTTAACCTCAATTTTGGGCCTTATGCAGGCTTTGCGGTAAATATTCCGATTTACCAGGCAGGCAGGCTGCGCAACCAGACAGAGCTGGCGCAGCTCGACATCGAGAATGTGCGCACCCAGGGAGAGCAGTTGCAGCTGCAGCTTCAGACCCTTTTCGAGCAATCGTGGAACGACTACAACAACACGCGCCAGGTGGCGGTGCAGCAGGCTGAGATCGCCCGGCTGGCAGAGGAAAATGCAGACATCGCCTTCGCCCTTTTCCGTCAGCGCCAGATCAGCTCCGTGGACCTGCGCCAGGTGCAACTGGTTTATGTGCAGGCGAAGAACACCGAAATTCTGACCCGCTTTGAAATGAAGCAGGCGGAACTGGATCTGCTGCTGCTTTCCGGCAGGATTCGCTCGCTGCTCTAAGGCACAGGTCGCAGGAACAGGCCATTTCGTCGGCACAAATAAGCGAATTGTCTCTCTGTGAAAAGAGTCAGGCAACCCTTCTGTACTTTTGATACAGTCTGATTTGCCTTATGTCCCTATTTGCCGTCGAATCCCGAAGCCAAAGCCGTCTGAGCCGTCCTCTGACCCTTGCCTTGCATCTGCTGGTCTGGGGCTGTCTGGCCACCATTCCCCTGTTTCTGAGGCCCCCTTTTCCTGTTACTCCTCCTTCGCCGCCCCAGATATATCCCTTTTTGTCCATTCCCTTTCTGGCGGGGGTGTTTTACCTGCATGCCTATTTTTTACTGCCCAAAGTGCTGCTGCGGCGGGGCACAGGGGCATATCTGCTGGCTCTGCTGGGCGTGTATCTCGTCAATTTACTTTACGTGGGTCTTATTCTGGTACTGATACCCGATGCCCATACGCCTCTCAGAAGGGATCTGTTTTTTTTCGCAGGCACTTTTTTTCCTTTGATGCTTTCCCTGGGTGCCAGCTACATCCACTACAGCCTTTTGCAGCGCAGCCGGATAGATGCAGAGCGCAGAGAGCTTGAAAATCAGCGGCTTCAGTCCGAATTGTCCTTTTTGCGCTCGCAGGTCAGCCCGCATTTTATGTTTAATGTGCTGAATAACCTGGTGTCCCTGGCCCGGAAAAAATCGGATTTGCTGGAACCGTCGCTGATCCGCCTTTCGCATCTGATGCGCTACATGCTCTACGAATCGGTGGAGGCCCGGACCCCTCTGGAGCGGGAGATCGAGTACCTGCAAAGTTATGTGGACCTCCAGTTGCTGCGCTTTGGAGAGGATGTGGCGGTGCAACTCAGAACCCGGCATCTGGCCCGGAACAAATATATCGAACCGATGCTGCTGATTCCATTTGTCGAAAATGCCTTTAAACACGGCATCGGGATGATAGATAAACCCCGGATAGATATTTCGCTGGTGACCGACGAGACCGGACTGCGCTTTGAAGTGCGAAACAAAGTGGATCCGCAGGCAGCACCCTCTCACGACCCCAATTCGGGTATCGGATTGAACAATGTGGCCCGGCGGCTGGACCTGATTTATCCGGGAAAACACCAGTTGAACATCCAGTCTCTGCCGGATTCGTTTTATATACACCTCACATTACCCTTATGATCCTCAGATGCATAGCCGTAGATGATGAGAAACTGGCCCTGGACCTGTTGGAGGACAATATCCGGCGGACCCCCTTTTTGCAACTGGTCCGGCGCTGCCGCAATGCCTTTGAGGCGATCGAGGCCCTGGAACAGGAGCAGATAGACCTGATATTTCTGGATATTCAGATGCCGGGGCTGACCGGAATTCAGTTGCTTCAGTCGCGCCGCAGTGTGCCGATGGTCATTTTTATCACGGCCTATGAGCGCTATGCCGTGGAGGGATTTAACCTCGATGTGGTGGACTATCTGGTGAAACCGATGGCCTATGAGCGATTTGTAAAGGCTGCTGGCAAGGCACTGGAAATGAGTCGTTTACGCCAGAATTTACCCCAGCAGCCAGCCCCTCCCCCGCAGGAAGAATGCATATTTGTCCACTCCGAATACAATCTTGTCCGGGTGGACTTTAAGGACATTTTGTATGTGGAGGGATTAAAAGACTATATCAAAATCCATATCGAATCAGCGCCCCGACCGGTCATTACGCGCCTGAGCATGAAGGCCATCGAAGAGAAATTTTCGCCTGACGCATTTATCCGGGTGCATAAATCCTTCATTGTGGCCCGGAGCAAAATTACTTCCCTGCGCAAAAACCGCGTATTTCTGGGGCAGAGAGAAATTCCCATCAGCGAGATGTATAAAGAGGAACTCTATCGCTGGATCGGGGGCCTGAATGTGGGTCGGGCCGAAAGCTGACATCGCCACATTCGGGGAATTGGTATCAGAAAAGGCCCGGCCTGTATATTCGGGTTGGGCAGGTGCCGGACAGGGGGGAATTTGCCTCATATTAACCCCCTGTCTATGAGAAAAACCACCTTCAGTGTATTGCTGTGGCTGCTTTGTCTGAGCGCTCAGGCGCAGCAGCTTTCGGGCATCATGATCGAGGACTATTTCAACAACAAACCCTTAGACCAGATCCTGACGACCTTCGGGAAAAAGTATCAGTTGAAAATCAGCTACGATACTGCGCTGGTCAGCACCATCCTGGTTACCCACTGGTTTCATGAAGTGAGTGCCGAGGAAGCCTTTGACTATATCGCACGCAAATACAAGCTCCGCTATTACTTAGACGAGCAAAACGTACTCCATTTTGTTGATCTGACTGCTGCCCTGCCCAGCGCCTCCGCTTCGCGCAATTTTCGCTACGAAGGCCCTCCCCAGCGCTTTAACCTTACCGTAACGGGGGTGGTGCGCGACAAAGAAAGCGGGGAGACACTGCCCTATGCCAATGTGCGCGTGCGGGGCGCGGCGGTAGGGTCTCCGACCAACATTGACGGATATTTTACCCTCCTGAAAGTCCCTACGGACACTTCGGCATTGATTGTCAAGTACATCGGGTATCAAACGGGTGTATTTTACCTGCGTCCGGACATGGACTCCGGGCTGGTGGTGATCGAAATCGAACCGGAGGCCTACCAAATTGAAACAGTCGAGGTAGTAGCCGAGCGCGAGGCCCTGCTGGAAACCAATGACGAAGTCAGCCTCCTCAAAATGTCGCCCGCCAAAATCGCCCTGCTGCCCAATGTGGGCGAACACGACATCATGCGGGCTTTTCAGCTGATGCCGGGCATCAGCGCCGCCAACGAAAACTCCTCAGGACTCTATGTGCGGGGCGGCACGCCGGACCAGTCGCTGGTAACCTACGACGGATTTACGGTCTATCACGTGGACCACCTCTATGGATTTTTCAGTGCCTTTAACCCCAATGCCATCAAGGACGTGCAGTTGTACAAAGGCGGTTTTGAGGCCCGTTTCGGAGGGCGCCTTTCGAGTGTGGCAGAGATAACGGGTAAAGAAGGCAACCGTAAAAACTTCAATATTGGCGGAGACATCGGCCTGCTCAGTGCCAATGTGTTTGCGGAGGCACCGATAGGGGATAAATTTACCGTTCTCGTAGCGGCCCGGCGCTCCTGGCGGAGTCCGATCTACAACAAAATCTTTGAGCGCTTCAGCGGAGAAAGCGAACAGCCCACAGGTCCGATGGGGGGCGGGGCCGCAGGGATTACCTTCACCGAGACAAAGGCTTCCTCTTTTTTCTATGACCTCAATGGCAAAGTGACCTACCGCCCCAATGAGAAAGACCTCATTACCCTCAGTGTCTATAACGGTACGGACAAAATGGACAATTCGCGGGAGCTGAACCTGCCTTCATTTGCCCAGGGACTTGGGATTGACTTCGACAACAGCATTGTGGACCTCACCCGCTGGGGAAATACGGGCGGCAGCCTCAAATGGTCGCGCAAATGGAGTGAGCGCTTTTATGGCAACTCCCTGATCAGCTATTCGAGCTATTTCAGTGAGCGCGACCGCAGCGCCCAGGGGACAATCACCGATGCCGAGGGAAATGAGACTACGTTTAAAAATGGTACCCTCGAAGACAACAACCTCAAGGACTTTTCTTTCCGCTCCGATTACGAATGGAAGCCCATTTCGCATCACCAGATCGGATTTGGTACACAGATCACGCGCAACCGCATCCAGTACAGCTACAGCCAGAATGATACTTCTACGATCATTGACCGGGATGATACGGGTATGACCTACGCAGCTTATGTGCAGGACCGCATTCAGCTGCTGAACAACCGCATTACCCTGACGCCCGGCCTGCGCTATACCTATTTTGGCGTTACCGGAGGCAATTACTTCGAACCCCGTTTTTCAACCACCATCAACCTGACCAAACGCCTGAAACTCAAGGGCGCTTACGGAAAATACTACCAGTTTGCCAAGCGGGTCATCCGGGAGGACATCCTTCAGGGAAGCCGGGATTTCTGGGTACTGGCCGATAATGACAAACTCCCGGTCGGGTCTTCGATCCACTATATCGCCGGTGCGAGCTATGAAACCTCCGGTTTTTTGTTTGATGTGGAGGCCTATTACAAAGAGCTGTCGGGCCTCTCAGAGTACTCGCTGCGCTTTACGCCCTCCTTCCGGGAGCTTTCCTATGAAGAGAATTTCTTTGAAGGCACAGGCACTGCGCGCGGCATAGATGTACTGATTCAAAAGAAATACGGAAAACTGAACGGCTGGATTAGCTATTCGATCGGAGAAGTGCTGAATCAGTATGATGTCTATGGCGAAAAGGCGTTTTATGCGGCCAATGATGTGCGACATGAGCTGAAACTGGTGGGGATCTATAAATGGAAGCAGTTCGACTTTTCTGCTACCTGGATTTATGCCAGCGGACGGCCCTACACAGCGCCGGAAGGCGGCTACCAGATCACGCTGCTCGACGGCAGTACCCAGGACTTCATTAATGTGTCGGCGAAAAACGGCCTGCGTTTGCCCGACTATCACCGCCTCGACCTGGCAGCTACCTACAACTGGAAAACCGCCGCAGGTTCTCCATGCAGCATCGGATTCTCGCTTTTTAATGCCTATAACCGCAAAAATGTGTGGTATAAAGAGTACGAAATCGTTGAGGGTCAGGTGATTGGCACCAATGTAAACTATCTCGGCATTACACCCAATCTTAGCTTTTCCTACAAACTGAAATAAAGATGAAAACGATTTTCTGGGGATTTCTCCTGCTGCTGCTTGTTGCCTGCGACGAGCAGGAAGTGATACAGACCGATGCCGACAAACCCGTAGTGGAGGGCTATCTGACACCGGGCCAGCCTGCGCGCATACGGGTAACCAGACAGATTCCTTTTTCGGCAGATTCGGCCTACAGCCTCGAAACGATAGACACGCTCCATGTCAGCATTTTGCACAACGGTCAGTCTTATACCCTTGATTATCAGGGAAATGGCTATTACAAAAATGAGGGACTTCTTGTCATTACGGAAGGGGAGATTTATACGCTGAATTTTATGTACCGGGGAAATCTGGTCAGCGC
>RDXT01000219.1 GCA_004292985.1 Bacteroidota bacterium | reverse complement strand
CCAGATTATCCGCTTAGACAGCGTACCTGTATTCCTGTTTAGCGACCTTCGTGCCTACATGAGTGGCAAAAAACTCACTCCGGTCGAGGTAACAGCCCTCCGGGGCGGCGATACGATCTCTATTACGGTCGTATCCGACACCAATGCCCGGCTGGGTGTGGCTGCTGCCTATGCCGATGTGATTCATGCAGACACCGTAAAATATAGCCTTTGGGGCGCTATCGGTGCGGGCACACGCGAGGCCTTCGGCTTCGTCTCCAGCAATGCCAAAGGCATGGGCAACATGTTCCGCGAGGGTGTGGACGCCAGCCGCTCGGCGATGGGCCCCCTCCAGATCGCCAAGGTCTTTCTGGAGTCTTTCGACAGAGGCGGTATCATTGCATTTCTGCGTCTGACAGCTATTTTGAGTATGATTCTGGCCTTTGTGAATATTCTGCCGATCCCTGCGCTCGATGGAGGCCACGTAGTCTTCCTGCTGATCGAAGCCGTGATGCGCCGCGAACCGCCGGTGAGAGTGCGGATTATCGCCCAGCAGATCGGGATGTTTCTTATCTTGGGTCTGATGATCCTGATTCTGTTTAACGACGCCTTCCGCCTGATCAGCTGATTGCAACGGACTTCTGTATAAAAAAAATGCCCTGGGCTTTCGCTCAGGGCTTTTCTTTTCAGGCCAGTTGAGGGCTCGCTGCCACTTCCGGCGGATCGGACCTGCTCTGCGCTTCTTCTGAGGCTTTGGCCCAGAGCGCCTGCTCTTTTTGCTGTGTCAGATATACCAGCACAACCCAGTACATGAAGGGAAATCCAAAATTGATGGACTCGATCATGTTTCGCAGCAGGCTGATGATAAAAAACAGGATCGCACTGACCAGCAGGGAGGCATAGAGAGGGTCCGGCGGAAGCCCCATCCTGAAGCGCCGGGTCACGTGGCGGAGATTTCCTTTCAGCAGGTTCACATAAAAACCCATATAGGCGAGGTAGCCAATGATGCCGATTTCGCCCACAATCCCCACAAAACTATTTTCAATCTGCTGGGAACTGCTCAATATTTTGCGGAGGTTCAACACCTTGGCGGTGCCATACTTCCGGGTGAGCGGGCTGTCGCCATTGGCGGAGAGAAACATTCCTGGCCCTGCACCAAAGAAAAACTTCCCTTCGGCCTCCATCATATTATAGAGGTTGATAAAGGAATAGACCTTGGGAATGTCCTTAATATCGCTATTGGCGTTTTTGTTGAGGTTATTGTTGACGTGCTCTGCCTGCGGGAAAATCGTTGGATCGGTGATGATCAGATAGGCGGGCACAAGCATAATCCCCATCGCAATCGCTGCCCCCGCAACCTGTTTTACGTTAATCACCTTCAGGAAATAGGCAATGGCAATCGCTACAAGGGTAAAAATAGCATTCAGGAACACAAAATACATGGCCGCAATCGAAACGAAGCCATAAAAGCACACCAACATCCGGATCAGGTCACTCGGGCGTTTATCTATCAGAAAACGCATGAAAAACATAAAATACGAGGTCGAGATCATAAACCCTGAAAACTCGGACAAAGGGAACATAAATGTGCCGAATGCATAGTCTCCAAAGAAAAAGTGACCCGCCATGATATTGGGCCAGTTGTTGACGATCATGATGAGCATCTGCATCTCGAAGCCGATGAAAGACAGATAGCTGGCCAGCATAGCCAGTTGCTTCATGTCCATCGGTGTTGTTACCACGAGATAAAACAGCAGCAGCGGCAGACCCAGGCCTATCAGCGTTTCGAATGATGCCTTGGAAAACACCATGTTTGCCAGGGTCGAGATGACAAAGCAGACGATAAAGATAAAAATCAGCGTCATCCGCCGGTCGAGGATCAGCGCCTGCCTGCCTTTGGGTATCCAGAGCAGCAGTTGCCTCATCAGGATTATAACGAATGTAACCCAGAGAAACTTACCATAGGCCGGTGACTCGCGGGTGGCCTTTCGCAGAAAACTCAGCAGCAAATCGCCGGGACCGTCACCTACATACACAAACTTGATGTAGTAGGGATAATACACAAACATATTTCGCGTCACGAGAAACGTAAGCGCGAAGTAAATCAGCCACTTGGGACGATAGAAAGCCATCGCCAGCGTACCCACTGCGAGCAAAGCCAGCGAACCG
>RDXT01000218.1 GCA_004292985.1 Bacteroidota bacterium | reverse complement strand
TGTTCTTTTTTGTCGCTCATGATCTCGATATGGTGAAAATACGGCTCCAGTCCCGATTTGATGAGCTTGCGTTCCTGGTCCAGCAGATCGCCCTTGGTAGCCAGGACCAGACGATACCTCCCTTTGAGTTGCTGCAAGACCTCCTCTACCCCATCGAGAAGCTCGATAGGTCTCTGAAGCAGTTCCTGTCCCAGTGCCAGGGCCTTGTTCACCAGGTGAATATCGGCGGTGTTGCCGCTCACGCTGGCAATGGTTTCGACCATACTCAGCATAAAACCCTTTACGCCATAGCCATACAGCGGCAGATTTTTCATTTCTATGCTGTAAAGCTCTTTCGCGATGCTGTGCAGGGGCATATACGCCTCCAGCAAGGTGCAGAATTGTTCCTCCGCCTCGCGGAAATAGGGTTCATTTACCCAGAGGGTATCATCGGCGTCGAAAGCGATCACGTGCAGGTCTTGCATGATGCAGAAACATTGGTTTAGGGCCTCAAGTAGCGTAAATTCTTCTTCCTGTACAATGTTCATTCCGTTGCGCAATCAAAATCAATGTTTAAACAACAATTTTCCCGTCCCTTCGTATAACTCCTTATATTAAGCGCCAAAAGCATGGATACGAGCTTTACCCTTACCCGCATTTACACTGATCCTCAGGGCGAAAGCCACTTCGAAGACGTGAAGGTGCCCCTGGCTCCGGCGGGCATTATCGGGACACTTTCGGAGAAACAAGAGGTGAGCGCCCTGGTTTTCCGGGAAAATGAACCGGGCTACGACTGGGACTTTCACCACGCACCGAGGCGGCAGTACATCGTTTTATTAGATGGCATCATCGAAATCGAAGTGAGCGACGGTGAAAAAAGGCAGTTCCACGGCGGCGAAGTGCTGCTGGTCGAAGACACCTGGGGCACCGGCCACCGCACCCGTCAGCTTACTGACACAGCGCGCCGTTCTTTGTTTATTCACCTCTGATTCAGGCATTTACCCCCCTACGATATGAATTCCAGACACATACTGGGCCTCCACCACCTCACCGCTACCGTTGACGATGCGCAGGAGGACCTCGACTTCTACATCGCTTTGCTGGGCCTTCGCCTGGTGAAAAAAACGGTCAATTTCGACAACCACCGCGTGTATCACTTTTACTACGGCAACCGCCTCGGCGAGCCGGGTACGATCATGACCACCTTTCCCTATAAAGGCGAAGGAGTGCGCATCGGGACTCCGGGCAGCGGCCAGGTGGATATCACCTCTTTTTCGGTGCCTGCCCCTTCGATTGGCTGGTGGCGCACGCGGCTGCGGGATGCCGGGGTCGAAGTGAAGGAGAGCGATTCCTTTGGAAAAGCCGTACTGGCCTTCCGCGATCCGAGTGGCCTGAATCTGCAACTTGTTGGAGATGAGGGAGATACACGCGAACCCTGGACAGGTTCAGGTGTCCCGGCCGAAGCGGCGATCCGCGGCCTCCACAGCGTAACCCTCTCGCTCGGCGATATAGCAGCCGATCAGACATTCCTCACGGAGGAACTGGGTTTTGCGGAATATGGCTCCGAAGGGCCTGTAACGCGCTATGCGATCCAGGGTGGCGGGCCGGGGCAATACCTCGACCTGCGCGACGACCGGGGTCTGCCTGCGGGCCTCAATGGCATCGGCACGGTGCACCATGTAGCTTTCCGGGTGGCAGATATGGCTGCGCTGCTCGAAATCCGCACCCGCGTTGCAGAACTGGGTCTCAAACCCACCGAGGTCAAAGACCGCAACTACTTCAAATCCATCTACTTCCGCATTCCGGGTAAGGTGCTGTTTGAGGTGGCGACGATTCCCCCCGGATTTACCGCCGATGAAAGTGAGGCTACGCTCGGGCAGGCGCTCAAGCTCCCGGAATGGGAAGAGCCTAACCGCGCCCTGATCGAATCTGTATTACCGGCCATTCATATATCATAGAACATTTCATTATATCGAATTATGTCAAAGCTTATCACAGGTCTTCATCACGTAACCGCCATGGCATCGGGCGCGCAAAAAAACGTGGACTTTTATGCAGGCGTACTGGGTCTGCACCTGGTGAAAAAAACCGTAAATTTCGATGCCCCGGATGTCTATCACCTCTATTATGGGGATGAAAACGGCAGTCCCGGCAGCATCATGACCTTTTTTCC
>RDXT01000217.1 GCA_004292985.1 Bacteroidota bacterium | reverse complement strand
ACATCTCGATCGAGGCCTCCGACTTCAGCAACGACGACAATGACCTCCGCATGGTGGCCAAAGAAATCGTAAAAGCAGGCGAAGGAATCTCCCTCACAGAAGCCGATACCGTGGTCTCAGCAGGCAGAGGCATGAAAGACCCCGGCAACTGGGGCATGATCGAAGAACTCGCCGGTCTGCTGGGAGCTGCCACCGCCTGCTCCAAGCCTACCGCCGACATGGGCTGGCGTCCGCACCACGAGCACGTGGGGCAGACAGGCATCCAGATCGCGCCTACATTGTATATTGCCATCGGTATCTCCGGCGCGATCCAGCACCTGGCAGGTGTCAGCTCCTCCAAAAACATTGTTGTGATCAACAAGGACCCGGAGGCACCGTTCTTTAAAATCGCTGACTACGGCGTTGTGGGCGACCTTTTTGAGGTAGTGCCCCGGCTGATCGAAGAAGTGAAGCGCGTCAAAGCGTCCTGAGTAAAAATATCTTTGTAGTATCCCCGCTGTGAAGTATATTCATTCAGAAAATCGCAGCTTGCACTGCGTTGTGTAATGTGCGATTTTCTGTTAATTTTGGCGGGCCTGAAAAAATAGACTGATCTGTGAAGAAAATACGGCTGGAGATCATTACCTTATCATCGAGCAACTCACACGTGGGCCACTATGCACTCGTGCTGGGCGAGGCGAGTGGTAAGCGGCGGCTGCCGATCATCATCGGGGCGGCTGAGGCTCAGGCCATTGCGTTGGAGCTTGAGAGCATCAAGACCAACCGCCCCATGACGCACGACCTCATTTACAATATGGCGCGGCACTTCGATATCAACCTCCTGGAGGTGATTATCAACGACCTGCATGAGGGGATTTTTTATGCCCGCCTGATTCTGGAAGTAAACGGTGAAGTACACGAAATAGATAGCCGCCCCAGCGATGCCGTAGCGATCGGTGTGCGCTTCAAAGCGCCTGTTTATACCTATGAGAGCGTACTCGCTGAAGCCGGAATCGTGATCGATGAGGAAGAAAATCAACCGGAAAGCGAAGCGGAAGCCCCCGGTTTCTCGCTGGCAGACATAGAAAGCTCTGACCCGCTCGAAGAGCCGGAAGAGCAGAAGCCTGCTGTGCGGAAGCGTATTGTGGGTCAGGACCGCCTGAAACAACTTCAGAAAGACCTCGACGAGGCGCTCGGCAAAGAAGATTATCTCTCTGCCGCCCGCATTCGTGATGAGATCAAACGAATGACCGGAGAGTAGGACAAGAAGATTTTTTCGGGGTTTTGTAATAAAGCAGGAACGATCTGCTACTTATCCCGAAAAAATTGCCTCATCATGCTCACCATCAGGAGCCTCTCCAAAACCTATCCCAATGGGACCCGCGCCCTCAACAACATTGACCTCGACATACCCACGGGCATGTTCGGTCTGCTTGGCCCCAATGGCGCCGGGAAATCCACCCTCATGCGCACCCTGGCCACCCTCCAGGACGCGGACAGTGGCAGCGCTTTTCTCGATGAACTCGACATTCTGAAGCAAAAGCAGGAACTGCGCCAGATCCTGGGCTACCTGCCGCAGTCTTTTGGGGTATATCCCCGCGTGTCTGCTGAGGACCTGCTGGATCATTTTGCCCGGCTCAAAGGCATCAGTGACAAAAAAGAGCGTGCCCTGATCACGGAGGCCCTCCTGCGGCAAACCAACCTCTGGGAGGTACGCAAAAAGATGGTAGGCAAATATTCCGGCGGGATGAAACAGCGCTTTGGCATCGCCCAGGCCCTGCTCGGCAATCCCCGCCTGATCATTGTAGATGAACCCACCGCCGGTCTCGACCCCGCAGAGCGCTACCGCTTTCACAACCTGCTGAGCGAAATCGGGCAAAATATGATCGTGATTCTCTCCACCCACATCGTGGAGGACGTGAGCGATCTGTGTGAGAATATGGCCATTATCCACCGGGGTGAGGTGCTGGTGAAAGGCAGCCCCGCCGAACTCATCGGCAGCGCCGGAAATAATGTATGGGAGGCCACCATTGACAAAGGCGACCTCGAATCGCACCAGCAGCTCTATCCGGTGATCTCTTCCCGCCATTTTGCCGGAAAAATTGTGATCCGCGCATATACGGAGCAGCAGCCTGCTGAGCACTTTGAGGCCGCGCGCCCCACGCTCGAAGATGT
>RDXT01000216.1 GCA_004292985.1 Bacteroidota bacterium | reverse complement strand
CGTATTTGTCAAGGTAAATCTTCCGCCAAACGATCCGCCCGCCATTGATCCGGATTTTGGCAGCCTTAACACCAATGCAGATACCATTTATGCGGATGCTACGGTAGGATTTTGCTTTGACGTGGTTTTCTCCGACATCAATAGCTTCGACAGCCTCGATGCCTATACCTTAAGTCCGGTATTCACAGGGGCAAATGCGGCTACCTTTACCGTAACCGGAACCAATCCGCTGCAGGGCCAGGTTTGCTGGACGCCCGCCTGCGAAAACGAAGGCCAGGTTATCCCGATGGTACTGGGCGTAGATGACAATGGTTCCTGCAACAATATCAAGTCGGCCAGGGACACGATCTATGTGAAAATCAGCGATCCTCAGACCATTGCGCCCATCGTTACCCATGACCTGAGCGGCAACAACTTCTCCGGCGATACCATTTATGTAGATGTGGGAGACAACGCATGCTATGAGTTTTATATCGCCGACCAGACGCCGGACAACGGCCTCAGTTATGACTATGATTTTGAAAGTGTCTTCGGTTCGAGCCTTCAGTTTACGACGGTTCAGATCATTACCCGAAATGACTCGATCATTGGCACGGTGTGCTTCGAGACGGACTGCTCCAACGGAGGTTCTTATTACCGCAGCATTGTAACCGGATTGGATAAAGAGACCTGCCCTCCCTTCAAACAGGCCAGTGACACGGTGTTTTTTAAGATCAATACGAGTTTCCTGTCTTTTGCGGGCAGTGATACCTTTTTCTGCGAGGGATCAGGCGGCGTACAACTGGGCGTTACCCCGATCGGAGGCCAGGCACCCTACTATTATCAATGGTACTGCGACAATCCCGGCAACTGCGGATTCAGCATCGGAAATGGCAACGTACAAAACCCCGTAGCCAATCCCACCGATACCACCACCTACTACGTGCAGATCACCGACAACAATGGCTGTACGAGCGAAATAGACGGTATTAAGGTGAATGTCAATCGTTTACCGATCGTGGATGCAGGTCCGGATCAGAATATCTGTGAAGGCAGCCCCGGTGTGCAGCTCCTGGCGACCGTAACCAATCCGCTCGAAGCGCCCGGCCCCTATGTATGGACCTGGCTCCCGGCAGCCGGACTCAACAATCCTGCTACGCCCGATCCCTATGTTAATCCCGATACGACCACCATTTATACCGTGATCGTTGGCTCGGCCAATGGCTGCACCAGCGCCAACACCACCCTCGACACCCTGAGTACCGTGGAGGTGCGCGTGAATCCCCGCCCCGAAGTAGAGGCAGGTCCTGACCGCGACATCTGCCTGGGCGAAACCACACAACTGCTCGGATTTGCCAGCCTCGCAGGCCCCGGCTACTCGTATATATGGAGTCCCGCCACCGGACTGAACGATTCTTCGATCCAGGCCCCTCTGGCCTCGCCCGACCAGACCGTTACCTATTTCCTGGTTGCCTGGTCCAATGGCTGCCCCAGCATCGCCGACTCAGTAACGATCCGGGTACACACGATACCTACCGTGCAGTCTCTGCCCGACTACGAAGTCTGCGCAGGCGACTCAGTCCAGCTGATGGCTACGGCCAGCGGAGACCCGGAGGCCACAGGCTATACGTTTGAGTGGACGCCCGCTTCAGGACTCAGCGATCCGGAAATACGCGATCCGAAAGCAAGTCCTTCTGCGACAACGATTTACAATGTAATTGCGACCTCCAACTTTGATTGCAGCAGTGCCCCTGTGCAGGTGAAAGTGACGGTATTGCCTTCGCCCATTGCCAATGCAGGACCCGATACCTTTCTCTGTAAAGGAAATGAGGTGCAGTTAAATGGCAGCCATACCGTACTCGGCGGCAGCCTCACGGCCCCTGTATTCTACGAATGGACGCCGCCCGATGGTCTTTCGGGCCTGTTTGTGCCGGACCCGACTGCCGCGCCGACCCGCACGACCCTTTACACCCTGACCGTGTCTTCGGGTTCCTGCTCGACTACAGACCAGGTGCTGATAGATGTCTTTGAAAATGTGCGGGCAGCGGTTGGCGCTGATACGAACCGCATCTGCCGCGGCGACTCGGTGCGGCTCTTTGTCAGCGGAGGCCTGGGCAGCAGCAGCTATAGCTGGAGCCCCGCAGCCGGACTCGACAATCCGAATATCGCAAGCCCC
>RDXT01000215.1 GCA_004292985.1 Bacteroidota bacterium | reverse complement strand
AAGGCATACCCTGCCTGTATTTCAGCTGTGAATTGATCTTTCATATAAGGTATCTCGGAGGGCAAAGATACCAGATTGAGTTAAAAATGAAAGAGGGGGGAAGTGTTTTTGGTGTAAACGATTGTGGGTGGTCTCCGACCGAAAGAGTGTTGTTCCACGCAGTGACGCAAAGGAGCCAAGACGCAGAGAAGAATATTAACCTTTGCGTCTCCCGAACTCTGCTTCTGCCACGGGCATGCCTATGGCATTTGCGTGAAACACCCAAGAGGCGCAAGCACCACACCCTCACTCCGTCGCTCCCCGTATCTCTGCCTGCCGCACTTCGTGGGTCTCCACATTATGCACAAACGCGACGATATGGCTCTGGGAGGGGTTGATGTAGGTCGGGAATTTGAAGCTGTAGCTTTTTGTTACACGTCCGCCGGCGGAGAGGCCCCCGGCAGAGAGCGGCTCGCCCCAGGTGCCATTGAGAGCGGCGCGCAGCACATGGCGGTGCGGATAGGCCGGAATATCGGGGCTGCCATTGGGGGCATCGTAATCTTTTTGCCAGTCTATGACAGGGTCTTCCACCACATACACACTCAGATACTCCTTGTCGGATGCTGCCTCAAAATATTTGACATTCACCACCACACCCACGGTATTGCTGTCGGGGTTGTAGCAGGTGAAAATACGGATGCCCGCTCCGGGGCTTTGGGTGAGGCGGCTGCTGATATGGCCCTCCCAGGTGTCGTAGTCGGTATTGCTGATGTTGCGGTCTATCATGCCAAAAGGTACCGCATTAACTGTATTGAGCGAAGTATAAAGGGCAATTCCGGCTTCGGTGGTGAAATTGGTAAAGTACTTCGAAGCGCCGGGCGTGAAGCTGGACAAAGGCCCCGCATGAATGCTGATCGGGATCATCCGCTCCTTAAACGTTTCACTTTCAAGGCGTATCACCTCCTCGTGGGCGCGGGGGCAGTTACCGCACTTGTGGCCCGTCATTTCTTCTACCAGCACACGCTTAACGACACTGGACTGCGCCGGATCATAAGGGTCCTGCTTGGCGGCTTCGATCAGGCAAAACTCATCTGCAGGGAGCTGGGCAAGGTAGGCAGCATCCAGATAAGGTGCCTTGATCACATCGCAGCCCGCCACAAAGGCAATCAGAAGACAGGAAAGTGAATAACGGAGTACACGAATCATATTCACAAGGTTTAGCTGTTAAAATTCGGCTTTTTTTCGCACTTTACCATTACAAATTTATCTCATGCACGCGATTGCATGTGTCGGCTATGCGTCTTTTATAAAATCTTGTTGTTCAGAAAATTGTGTGGGAAGGTCGGTCCGGGCGGGGCAGGCACGCGCGCGCGGATCACGTCGTTGAGGGCCTTGCGGCGCAGCAGCTCCAGGCGGATACTTTCCTCCCCTTTGCGCATCGCCCACTCGTGGTTGAAAGAGAAGATCGGTTTCAGCAGGCCGCTTAGCCGCTTGAGCAAAGGCTTTTCGGCTGTGATGCTCCATTCATATACGGCTTCGCAGCGCCCTTCGGGCAGGGGGTGAAAATGCCAGATTCCTTTGCCGGTAAAATCACCCAGCGCCTCCAGCGAAAAACCCTTGGGGAAGTCGGTGTGCGTGACCCGGAACTTCCAGCGCAGGGTGTAAGGCAGCCAGCCCTTGGTGTAGAGTTCGACCAGTTTGCCCACGCCGCCCGGCTGTCCTTTTTTCAGTTCTTTCACATCCAGATACACCGAAGGCCACCATTCGGCGAGGGCGTGCACATCTTCCAGCAGGCGGTACACCTGCTCCGGGGTGGCGTCGAGTTCCCAGCGGGTAACGAAAAAATAAGCATTGGCAGCCATAGATACAGGCATTCAGGAGGGTAGGGTGGGAGTTGAAACTACTACTTTTCCTGTAATATGTCAATCCCTTTTTCGCATTTGGTAAAATAAGCACATGTAAGAATATTTTTTCTTGTAAATAGTTTATAGGCCCTGCAAGATGTACTTTTGGGTAAAATCAATCTGAATGCTGCCAGTAGCAAAATGGTGGGGCTTGCTCTCAGGAATCGGTGTTACAACGTCTCTTACCTACAGTGAAAGCCGCCGGGTGCGTATCCTCAACCGGGTTGCTTTTATCGCACTGCTCGCGGGTATTCCCTATGTGTTTACCTACCTTGAA
>RDXT01000214.1 GCA_004292985.1 Bacteroidota bacterium | reverse complement strand
CGGACTCGTGGACATCCTCGGCCTCACCGGCGAAACGAATGTGCAGGGCGAAAAGGTGCAGAAACTCGACATCTTCGCCAATGAGCAGATGGTGGATGCACTCTTCAAAGGCCGGATGGTCTGCGCTGTGGGTTCGGAAGAAAATGAAGATTTCCTCTTCGCACCCGGCAGCAACGGCAAGTATATCGTGCTCATAGACCCCCTCGACGGCAGCTCAAACATTGATGTGAATGTGTCTATCGGCACAATTTTCTCCATTTACCGCCGCAAAAATGCCGAGGGCGAACTTACTCCCGAAGACCTGCTCCAGAAAGGAACTGAGCAGGTGGCTGCGGGCTATGTCCTCTACGGATCGAGTACAATGCTCGTCTATACCACAGGGAATGGCGTCAATGGCTTTACCCTCGACCCCTCGATCGGAGAATTCCTGCTCTCGCACTCCCACATGCAGTTCCCGCCCTCCTGCAACACCTACTCGGTGAACGAAGGCCACTACCGCAACTTTTTTGAAGGCACCAAGCAGTACCTCCGCCACATCAAACGCGACACGCCGCTGCCCTACAGCTCACGCTACATCGGCTCGCTGGTGGCAGATTTTCACCGCAACCTGCTCAAAGGAGGCATATTTATGTACCCCGGCACGGTCGAAAACCCCGGTGGCAAGCTCAGGCTCTGCTTCGAAGCAAATCCGATGGCCTTTATCGCCGAACAGGCCGGAGGGGCCGCAAGTCATGGCCGTGGGAGGATCGTGGAGCTACAACCAGACCGACTCCATCAAAGAACACCACTCTTTATAGGAAATAAAGAAGAAGTTCTTAAATTAGAGTCGTATATCAAAAAATACGGAAAATACGGGAAAGCTCCGGTATTCAATTAACTATTTGTCGGCTTTTCCGTAACATTGCGCATAAACCCACTGGCAAAACGACTCAACTCCTATGTGGAAACGATTCATCCGCGCGCTCAGATCAATTTTTGGAGGTCTGATCTCAACCATCGAAGATCCGAAGCTCATCCTTGAGCAAAATATCCGGGAAATGAACGATCAAATCCCCCGGATGAACGAAAACATCGCCACCGTCAAGGCGAGTGTGAACCTGCTGGAGAAGCAGTTCAATACCTATAAGGCTGAATATGCCGGCCTCACCGACAAAATGAAGGCTGCCATCCAGGCCGGGCGCGACGACATTGCTCAAAACTATGCCCTCCGCCTCGAATCTCTCAAAAGCACGCTCGTGCAGACCCGCGACCAGCATGAAACGGCCAAGAAGGCCTATGAAAAATCGCTGGAAGTGAAAAAGGTCTTCATGAAGCAGCGTGAAAAGAAGATCAACGAAGCCCGCGAAGCCCTGCGCGCGCACGAGCGCTCTCAGTGGCAAAAGAAAATCGCGGACACGATGGCCTCATTCGAAGTGGCGGGTATTGACTCTACCCACGACGAAATGGTGACCAAGATCAACGAGCAGACCGCGAAAAACGAGGCCCGCATGGAACTCGCCCTCGACTCTGTGGATACCACCACCTTCAAAATCGAGGAAGAAGCCGAAAGCATCCGCGCTGCCGAACTGGTCAAACAGTTTAAAATGGAAATGGGCCTCGGACCGAAAGAAGATCCGCTCTCTTCCGGCCTCGACCTCGACCAGCCACAGAAACAGAAGGAGTAACCGAACCAAGCGCTCATTCCCATGACCGACGAGGAAAGAAGGAAACTCGAAAAAGAGCGGATGAAAGAGGAATTTAAACAAGACCTCAAACTCCGCCAGGAATTTCTGAACAAGGCAAAACAGTCCCGCACGACGAATATGCTCAACCAGGCCGTAGGCAATATCATGTCGGGCCTGGGTGGAGATGACAGCGACGAGTGGATCGCCAAACTGAACCAGGACACGGCCCTGACCGAAGCCAAAATAGACATGGCCCTCGAAAACGAGGCCTCCGTCACGAAGCAACTCGAACAGGCCGCTAACCAGGCAGAGCTTGAAAAACTCTCTGCCCAGCAACTGGTAGATAAAATGAAGCGCGAAATGGGCCTGCTTCCTCCCGAAGAACCTGCGGTAACGCCGCTGCCGGAGGAAAAAACCGCCGAAGAAGAGCAACCGAAAAGCCCTCCTGAGAAAAGACTCGGAGACTTTTGAACAGATAAGCCCCGAAAGGGGCTTTTTTT
>RDXT01000213.1 GCA_004292985.1 Bacteroidota bacterium | reverse complement strand
TCACATGCTGGGCAATGCTTTTGTGAAAGATACCTATGGCGCTCCCTTTATCACCCATGCGAAAGTCAGATCCGAACTGAGCGATGCCCTCGCCTGGGGGCCGATGATGGGGGTACGTCCGGCACCCTCACCTGATCCCGACCAGCTTGTGGAGGAAGGCGATGTGGTTTCCTTTGGCAATACCACCCTCGAAGTGCTGTTTACCCCCGGCCATTCTGAGGGGCATGTCAGCTTTTTTCACCGCGAAAGTGGCCATTTATTTTCGGGAGATGTGCTGTTTGCAGGCAGCATTGGCCGCACCGACCTGCCCGGTGGCGACTTTCCTGTGCTGATGCGCAGCATTTTTACCAAACTTCTGCCCCTGGGAGATGCGGTAGTGGTGCACAGCGGTCACGGCCCGGATACGAGCATCGGGCGCGAGCGGCGCAGTAATCCTTTTCTGCAGGCGCCTGCCTGAAGGTAACGCAAGCCCCAAAAATCCGTACGCACCCACTGATGATCACTCCGCCAAAGCCCCTTCCTTCCCGCAATGCCTATGGGAATATGCTCCGCACTGCCTGGAAATATGCCGGGAAAGAGCGGAGCCGTTATGTGCTGATATACAGCCTCTTTGCCTGCAGTAACCTCGTATTTGCCATAGAGCCGATTGTCTGGGGTGTGTTTATCAACGCTCTCCAGCAGAATGACAGCAATGCCCTCTACAACACCGGGATCTATCTCGTGCTGTATGTGCTGCTGCGGGTCGCCGACTGGGCTTTTCACGGGCCGGGCCGGGTGATGGAGCGCGAGCTGGCCTTTACCCTCAGTCGCAATTACCTCGACGAAATGTACCACAAGGTGCTGAGTCTGCCTGTAAAATGGCACCAGGACCACCACAGCGGCTCTACCATCAACCGGATCCGCAAGGCATACGAGGCATTGAAGGACTTTTTTCAGAATGGCTTCATGTACCTGCATGCCCTGGCCAAATTTGTACTCTCTTTTGCGGCAATGCTCTACTTTACGCCCCTTTTTGGGGTAATTGGGGTGTTGCTGGGCATCCTGACGGTCTATGTGATCCTTCAGTTTGATAAAAAATACATCGAAACCCTCGATCAGGTGAATGAAAAAGAGCATGAGGTCTCCTCGACGCTCTTCGACACCTTATCTAATATTATCACCGTTATTACCCTTCGCCTCGAAAGCCGCCTGCAAAAAGGGCTCTTTGACAAGATCAGCGCCGTTTTCCCGCCTTTCCGCCGCAATGTCCGCATCAACGAATGGAAGTGGTTTGTGGCAGATATGATTGTGGCGCTGATTTATGTTACGACCCTGGCCGGATACATCTGGCAAAACTGGGTGCCGGGACAGCCTTTTCTGGTGGGCGGACTGGTTACGCTGGTGGGGTTTGTGCTGCGCTTCACAAGTGCTTTTCACGATATGGCCTGGCAGTACACCGACATTGTGCGGATGAATACCGATATGCAAACGGCCCGTTTTGTGCTCGAAGCCTATGAGCAGCAGCACCGCCCGGAGGCTACTGTACCCCTGGATCCGCAATGGAAAACCCTGAATATCAGGAACCTGAGCTATACCCATCAGGAGGCGGGCAGCACCGAAGGCAGCAGGCCTCAGGGACTCTATGAAGTGAGCATCACTGTGGAGCGTGGTAAAAAAATTGCCATGATTGGTGAAAGCGGCAGCGGCAAAAGCACCTTGCTGGCCCTGCTCCGGGGCCTGTATCCCTGCGATGAAGGGGTACAGATGGAGGTGGACGGCAAGCCTGCCGATCTGGCTTCCGTAGCCGATGTGGTGACGCTTTTCCCGCAGGAGCCTGAGATATTTGAGAATACGATCCGCTACAACATTACCCTGGGTCTGCCTTTTGAAGATACGCTTGTACAGGAAGTGTGCGAAACGGCGCATTTTTCCGAGGTGCTGAGCCAGCTTGCCAAGGGACTCGATTCCAATATTCAGGAAAAGGGTGTGAACCTCAGCGGCGGACAAAAGCAGCGTCTTGCTCTGGCGCGGGGTATTATGGCCAGCCGGGCCTCGGACATTGTGCTGCTCGACGAGCCGACAAGCAGTGTGGATCCGAAAACGGAGGTGCAGATTTATGATAAACTCTTTGCGGAGTTTTCAGACAAGGCGGTGGTTTCGGCGCTGCACCGCCTGCATTTGCTGCCT
>RDXT01000605.1 GCA_004292985.1 Bacteroidota bacterium | reverse complement strand
CTATGAGCGACCAGGCCACCGACCTTCGCATGACCCGTGTCATCAGCGGTTCACGTATCGAGCATAACCTGACCTTTGGCGCTTTTGGTGCCATTACCCGCCAACTGCAGGATGAAGTAGGTACAGGCGTACTCGTAGAGTTTGCCGACCAGCCCCGCCTGGTAAACCTGACGATTCTCGACACCAATGACCAGACGGTCCGCGTTACCCGCGCCGGATTCCGCCAGAATGTGGCTGGCCGCACCTACAATACCTTCGAAGCCAGCAAGATGGCTGCATATGTGGGCGACGAAATGGTCATGGGCCGTCTGCGCGTAGATGCCGGTTTTCGCTACGAAGTGCAGCAGGGCGTGATTACTGTGGGAGAAACATCTGCCCTCACCAACGCTGCCGCCACTAACCTCGCCGATGCAAACTACCGGTGGCTCACCGGAAGGGTAACCTACCGCAAAATCAATGTGAGTGACTACAGCTTTGTACTCGGAGGCAACTACCGTCTGAGTTCTGCTGCCAACATATATGCTTCTTTCACCAAGGGTTTTTACTTTCCGGAACTCCGTACCTTCTCCAACGTGAGCCGCGACCAGAAAGGCGCGTTTATACAGGCGGTACCTGAGCGCAACGAAAGTGTATATCAGGCAGAGGCCGGCCTGAAATATGGTACCCAAAAGATCTCCGCTTCGCTCGCACTCTATTATAACACCATCAAAGACCGCCTGCAAAATGACATCATCGCAGGTACAGATGGCGTACTGCGGGAAATCACCAACGCCGTAGGTTCTACCAGCACCATGGGTACCGAAATTTCGCTTGCCTATCAGATCACCGATGGACTGGTCGCAGATGTAAACTTTACCCTGCAGGACCACAAATACGACAACTTTGTCAAGACCCTGCCCGGGGCCGACCGTCTGTTTGGTACCAGCGACGATGTCCTCCAGGACTATAAAGGCAACTGGGTGCTGCGTCAGCCGAAAATGATGCTCAATGGTGGCCTGGCCTACAACCGCTCCAACTGGGAGGTCGGCCTGATGTACAATTTTGTCGGAAAGCGCTTTGCCGATGACCAGAACAACATCGAGCTGCCCGGCTACAGCCTCCTCAACCTGCGCGCCGGACGCCGGATTTCTATGGGAGAGCAGGGCACGATGACCCTGGGACTGAACCTGTACAACGCCCTCGGCAGCCGCGGCCTCACAGAAGGTGACCCCCGCGTAGCTGACACTAATACCATTGCCAATGATCCTTTCTACAATGCGCGGCCTATCCTGCCCCGCCGTCTGACAGGATCTCTGACGTTCTCATTCTAAGCATGTTCCTTTTTAGCCCGGGCCCACTGGGTCCGGGCACTCTCTTTTAACTTCACCTGTGCATGCATTCTTCCTCGGTTCCGCATACGGACGCCTACGACCCGCACACCCTGCGCCAGATCTGCGAGCAAGTGATCGAATCCAACTGGCGCGACGGATTCACCGTGCCATCTTCCAACCTCTACCCTTTTCAATGGCTCTGGGATTCCGGATTCATTGCCCTGGGCTGGTCATGGACAGATATGGGCAAGGCCCGGCAGGAGCTTTCTACCCTTCTGCAGGCTCAATGGAAAAACGGGTTTCTGCCACACATTGTCTTCCACGACGACAGAGCTGAAAAACAGTATTTCCCTGGTGCAGATTTTCAGGGCGCGCATACGCATGCCTTTGCTCCCACACACGTCAAAACCTCGGGCATTACCCAGCCCGCAGTACTGGGCTTCGTGCTGGAGTACCTGTACCAGCGGGAAGAAAACCCGGATGCCCACGCAAATTTTTATATACAGGCAATTTCGCGGATTTTCGACTTTCATGTGTATCTCTACCGGGACCGCGACCCCCTGAAAGAAAACCTCGTGTACATCCGTCACAACTGGGAGTCGGGCACAGACAACAGCGCCGCCTGGGACAGCATCTGGGCCGGATACGAAGCGCCTGTATATGAGGTGAGGCGGAAAGACACCCACCATGTAAATGAAGCCCAGCGACCCACCAAAAAAGACTACAATTACTACCTGCACCTCATCGAGCTCTCCCGCGAATGTGGGTACGACGAGGCACGTATGTATGATCGCCTGCCTTTTCTGGTTCAGGATCCCCTGTTTAACACCCTGCTTGTCGCTTCCGGGCAGAGCATAGCCCGCATGGCCAGGCAGTTTGGATTGGATGATATGGCGCAGCAGTCGCAGCAATGGGCAGAAGCTACCTCCATAGCCATCAATCAGAAACTGTGGGTGGATGATTTGTCACTGTATGGGTATTATGACCTGCGAAATAAGCGCATGATCGCTATCCGTACGGCCCCGGGGCTGTGTCCGCTTTTTGCCGGGATTGCAGATGCTGAGCGTGCAGCACGCATGCAGGCCCTGATGACAGGTCCTGATTTTTCAGGATCAGATGCTGCCAATGCGCTCTGCCCCTCCCTGGCCTATACCGATCCGGAGTTTAATCCCGAGCGTTACTGGCGCGGCCCCGTTTGGGTTAACATCAACTGGCTGCTGTATAAAGGCTGTCTGCAATATGGCTTTGAGATATTGGCAGAGCGTATCCGGCAAGATACCCTCAACCTGGTCGCTCGCTATGGGGTTTACGAGTACTTTTACCCTCTGGCAGATGACAGGCAGCGCCCTGGTTTTGGCGGGACTGCCTTCTCCTGGACCGCAGCCCTCGTGATAGAGATGATCCGGCAGTCTGAACATCCGGGATCCGGCAGAGCTTCCATCCACCCTTAAGCGACACCCAATGAATTGGCTCGACTATCTGATTATTGCCCTGTATATCCTGGCTATGCTCCTGATCGGCTATTTTATGCGTGATAAAGGAGACGGTAAAAGCTATTTTATTGGCAATAAAAATTTTGGCTGGTTTTCGCTGCTGCTTTCTACCATGGCCACTCAGCTCTCGGCCATAAGCTTTATCTCTGCCCCGGCTTTTGTCGGCATGAGAGAGGGCGGAGGAATGAAATGGCTGAGTTTTGAGTTTGGCGTGCCGTTGGCCATGATTTTTCTTTCGGTGGTGATCACCCCTTTTCTGTACCGGGCCGGCATTGTAAGCGCCTATGAGTTTCTGGAGCAGCGATTTGGGCGGTCTACCCGCCTGCTGATCAGCACAGCTTTTCTGCTCAGCCGCAGTTTCAGCACAGGGGTGGCCGTTTATACCGTGGCCCTGCTGCTGGAAAGCGTGTTTTACATACAGTTCTGGCAGACCATCGGCATTATTTGTGTCGTTACGATGCTTTACTCTCTGAAAGGAGGGCTGAATGTTGTGGTGTTTACCGATGTGATCCAGATGTTTATCAAATACTTTGGAATCCTGGTCTGCCTGGGGTTTGCCCTTTATCACATTGGCGGCTGGGAGGCCTTTATCCAGCAGGTAGATCATCGCCGCACACAGGTGATAGATCTGGGTTCCTGGGGATTTAACGGAGACTCCTATGGCTTTTTTCCGATGATTTTTGGCGGATTTGTGCTCTATGCCTCCTACTATGGCTGCGACCAGACCCAGGTACAGCGCGCACTGGCGGCCAGCAGCCTGGCTGAAGTTCGCAAAATGTACATGCTGAATGGCATTGTACGCTTTTTTGTAACGCTGACCTACTGTATCACGGGCCTGGTCATCGGCACCCTTGCCCTTTCGGCACCTACTTTTATGTCTGCCATTCCCAGCGGACAGCCCGACAAAATGCTGCCCGTATTTATCCTGCAATACCTGCCCAATGGCATCATCGGACTTGTCATTGTAGCCATTTTTGCCGCTGCGATGTCTTCTCTCAGCACCAATGTCAATGCGCTCGCGGCTGTGACAATGGAGGATTTTGTGATCCGGAACCGCAAACTCAGCGACCGGCAATACAGCTGGCTTTCGCAGGTATGTGTGCTGGTTTGGGGCGCAATCTGCGTGCTGACCGCCGCAGTCGCCGGAGGCATTGCAGACACGGTCATAGAGGCCATCAATAAAATCGGCTCCATTTTTTATGGTCCCATTCTGGCGACATTTTCTGTTGCCATCCTGAGCAGACGGGTGAAAGCGCCAGCCATGAATACCGGACTGATCACAGGCGTATTGTTTAATGTATATCTTTGGAAGTTTCAGCCTCAGATTTTCTGGTTCTGGTGGAATTTTCTGGGCTGCGTGGTGACCCTTTCCATAGCCCTGGGGCTTACATGGCTGCAACCGGCGGCACAAGGGACAGCACAAACCGAAAAATTCGCTTTTGAACTCCGCAACAGAAGTACCTTGTACCTGATGGTCTTTTTTGCCCTGATCTTACTCATCAGCATGGGAATTCCTTATGTGTTATGAACATCCTCATCGCCACCGACAAATTTAAAGATGCCCTTCCTGCCGATGCTGTGTGCCAGGCCCTGAAAGAAGGCATCCTCCGCTCCTTTCCTTCGGCGCAGATCGAGACCCTGCCCCTTGCCGACGGTGGCGAAGGAACCCTCGAAGTGCTCCACCGGGTGCTGGGCGGGACCTTTGTGCAGGTGCGCGTGCAGGATCCGCTGGGTCGCCCTGTGGAGGCTTCGTATCTCTGGTGGCCCGAAAGCCGGAGCGCTGTAATCGAAATGGCCCGCGCCTCCGGTCTCGAACTGCTGGCCCCCGGAGAGCGCAACTGCCTCATTACCAGTTCTTACGGCACAGGCGAACTCATCGCACATGCGCTCGGACAAGGCCTGCGCCATCTCACCCTCACAGTCGGCGGCACCGCTACCAACGATGGCGGCATGGGCATGGCGGCAGCGCTGGGCTATCGTTTTCTGGATGCAGCCGGAAATGAGCTTGCGCCCATCGGGCAAAACCTGGGCCTGGTCGCCCGGATAGATAGCTCCGCCCGGCACCCCGCGCTGGCGGGCCTTCAGGCAAAGGTCGCTACCGATGTGAGTGCCCCTTTTTACGGCCCTGAAGGGGCTGCACAGGTATATGCGCCCCAGAAAGGAGCCGATGCCGCAGGTGTGGCGCTGCTCGATGCCGGACTGGAGCATTTTGCGGACTGCCTGCACAGCGCTTTTTCGCAGCAGGTGCAGCAAATCCCCGGCAGTGGCGCGGGAGGAGGCATGGGAGGCGGGGCTGTCTGTTTTTTGAATGCGGGCATCCGCTCTGCTGCGGGCTGGGTGCTGGAGCTCTGCGCTGTGCCCGAAAAACTGGCCGCTGCCGATCTGCTGATCACCGGAGAAGGCAAAAGCGATGCACAAAGTACCCAGGGAAAGTTGATTTCTCACCTCTTAACCCTTGCCGGGGATGTCGGAAAACCGGCCATACTGGTCTGCGGAACCCTTTCGGATACCGATGCCCTGCTGCAATACCCCGCGCTGCGCTATGCCGTTTCGATCCTCGACCGTCCTCTCAGCCTGACCGAAGCCATCGCAGAGACACAGCCCCTCCTGGTGCAGCAGGGCCGCTGGCTGGGTCGCTGGCTGAGCCGGAACTGACATTTGCTACGAAGTTTGAGAGCATAATGGACACCTATATATAATAGTCCTGGCTGCCCTGCGTTTTCTTTTTGTAATTCATGGTAGGGAAAAGATTCTTCTGGTTGTATAGAAAACGTCGAGGCCAGAGAGGAGGTTTCCCCAAACCCGGAAATGGTGAGGCAGTATGTAGGAGCCGGCGGATTATTCGCTGGTATTTCCCAAAAAAAACCTGCACATTGCACCTGAATTTGGGGGACTCTACCATCTTACAGCTCTAACTTTACATGCCTGCACACCACTGTGCAGGTTCAGTATGAATCTTGGTTATGCGAATGGGGAACATCAACAACACTTGTCGCGCCATGAATAAGTCGCTGGTACGCCCGGGTCTGGCTTTGGCACTGATACTGCTATCCTTTGCCCAGCTAAAGGCCCAGGATCCTCAGTACTCGCAGTTTTACTCGAATCTGGTGATGCTCAATCCGGCTTTTACCGGATCGGGGATCGGACCCAGGGTTGCTCTTAACTACCGCGCACAGTGGGTGGGCATTCCGGGCTATTACAAACAGTTCGCTATGTCCTATGACCAGCCAGTGTATTTCCTCGGAAGCACACAGGGTCTGGGTGTCAACTTTAATGCGGACCGTGCGGGTGAAGGTAATCTTACCAAACTGAATATGACGGTCAACTACGCCTACCAGCTCGAGTTGAACGATGACCATGTGGTCCGTTTCGGTCTCTCGGCAGGCGTAACCCAGGCGAGCATTGACTTCTATAAGCTTCGCTTCCCTGACCAGATAGATGCACGCAACGGCTTTGTGCGGCCAACACTGGAACCGGGAACTTTTTCCCAGACCGTGTTCCGCCCCGATGTGAGCGCAGGTGTTGCCTATTTCAACCAGTACGCCTGGATGGGCTTTACCGTAAACCACATCACTGAGCCGCAGGAAGTATTTACCGTAGCAGGTGGAGGCGTCGAAGCCAAACTGCCCCGTAAATACACCCTCACCGGTGGTCTGAAAATTCCGGTGCGTGACATGCGCAACCGCCGCGAAGTGTCTGTAACGCCTGCCTTCCTCTTCAAGAGCCAGGGCGAGTTTATGCAGATTGATGGTGGTCTCTATGTAAATGCCGACCCGATGGTGTTTGGCTTCTGGTACCGCCACCGCGATGCGCTCATCGGCCTGATCGGTGTAAAGCAAGGTAACTTCAGCTTTGGTTATTCTTATGACTATACGATTTCCGGACTTACCCAGGGCGTTTCCGGTGGTTCGCACGAGATTTCGATGGTCATGGAGTTTGAATATGCCCGCAAGATACGGGGTCTGAAACACCGCCGTATGCCCTGTCCAAAATTCTGATTTTTCAACAATAAACTGATACCCAGGGTCGTATATAACCCGTAACCGTCGCAGTATGATGAAGAGAAGTTTCAAATTTGCCTTTGGTGCCCTGCTGGTGTGTGGCATAGCAACAAGCTGCACCAGCCACAAAGACAAAATCAACCGGGTTGGCTCCCATAGCAGCAAAACCGGTATCAAGTACAGCGAAGAAACCTACCAGCCCAAAAAATTCCGCGAGGGTGATCCAGCCCCGGGTCTTGTGCTGATCCCAGGTGGTACCTTCATGATGGGTGGCAGTGAAAAGGACATCGAGTCCAACATGGACAACCGCACCCGTCAGGTAACCGTTCAGAGCTTCTATCTCGACGAAACCGAAGTGGCCAACGTGGACTGGAAAGAGTTCCTGGCTGATGTGTTGAAAAATGACGGCGGTGAGTCCCGTATGAAGGAACTCTTCCCCGACACCAACGTATGGCGCCGTGACCTTGCCTTCAACGATCCCTATGCTGAGACCTACTTCCAGCACCCATCGTTTGATATGTATCCGGTAGTAGGTGTAAACTGGCACCAGGCTAACGAATATTGCAAGTGGCGCACCAAAAAAGTAAATGACGTTCTGACCGAAGACGAAGGCGAAGAAGCGGTACTCTATCCTTCTTACCGTCTCCCTACCGAGGCAGAATGGGAATATGCAGCCCGCGGTCTTCAGGAGTCTGAAGTATATGCATGGGAAGGCAAATCGCTCCGCAACAGCAAAGGCCAGTTTCAGGCCAACTTCAAGCGCGGACGCGGTGACTATGCCGGCTGGCGTGGCGGTGACGGTCACCACTATACCGACGGCTACATGATTACGGCTCCGGTTCTTGAGTTTTTCCCCAACGATTTCGGTCTCTACAACATGTCCGGAAACGTAGCTGAATGGACCCAGGATACCTACCGTATTCTTTCCTTCGAAGACGTAGAAGACTTCAACCCTTACCGCCGCAAAGGTGCTACGGAAATCCGTCCTGACGAGTGGCTGAATGACACCCGCTACGACAATGAGATGTCTCTGCTCTTCAACCAGGATGATAACGCTCCGGTAGGTGCCAGCCCTGATGCCCGTTTCGACAACGTAAAAGTATATCGCGGCGGCTCATGGTATGACATTGCCTACTACCTCTCTCCCGGCGCACGTCGCTTCTTTGATGCAGACTCTTCCAGCGCTATGATTGGTTTCCGTTGCGCAATGATCCGTACCGGCAGCCCCGAATAATACGAATCGCATACATACAAGGAAAGGCAGGA
>RDXT01000212.1 GCA_004292985.1 Bacteroidota bacterium | reverse complement strand
CTGGTGCAGACGGCCCGCACGCCGAGGCGCTCTTCGGTGCAGGAAAAATCTATGCGGGTGGACTGGCTTAAGGGATCCACCTCCAGCAAAATCACGTTTTCGGGTGCATGATTATTCAGGATGGCATCGCCGAGGAGCTTAAAATAGCTGTCGGAGTCCAGGCCGCCAAAGAGGTGATCAAGTTCTTCGGGTACCGGGAAAAATTTCCGGTAGCTGTGGGCCAGCAGGTCCTGGTAGGCATAGAGCGAGGGGCAGCCCTGCAATTCGATCAGCTGGGGGAGGGGCTGGCCGTTTTCGTCTTCACAAATGCCAAAGTCCAGCACCAGAAACAGCGGTTCTGCGCTTTCGTTGGGGACATTATATTGCGGAGGGATCGCCACCGCCGATGCCTCGCGAAAACCCGGCTGCACCAGCACATCAATGATCTCCCCGGCGGCGGCAATCAGTTGCTCCTTCAGGTCGCGGGGCACAAAAAAGGGCGTTTCCGCAATGCGAAACTTGATCGCGTAGTCGTAGCGGGTATCGAGGTACTGGTGAAAAGCGCGGAATTTCTCAGGGGTAAATGCCGCATTGTAAGCCTGACGGACAGAAGAGATCATGAATCTTCGGTTTGGAAGCGTAGAGAAATACACCTCAATATAGGAGGGATTATCGCCCGATGCAAAACCCCTTGTCGTTTGTCCTGCTGCCGGATTTCTGTATATTTGAAAAACCGGGAAGTCCCGGCCCTCACCCCTAATTCGCGCCGAATGGAAAGCCGCATAGTTGAAACCCTGCTGGCCCGGCAGCAGTCCGGATGGAGCTTAGAGCAGCCTTTTTATACGCATCCGGAGATTTTTGACCTCGAATGGGAGCATATCTGGAAAAAATACTGGCTTTTTGCAGGCAGCAGCGCCGAAATTCCGAATCCAGGCGACTATATCACCTATCAGGCCTACAAAGACTCCATCATCCTCATCCGGGGCGACCAGGGAGAGGTGTTTGCCCACTTTAATACCTGCCGTCACAGAGGATCTGTGATCTGTACCGCCGAAAAAGGCCATGCTCCCAAGCTGCTATGCCCCTACCACAACTGGGTGTATAACCGCGACGGCTCCCTTTTTCGCGCGCGCCTGATGCCCGAGGACTTCGACAGGTCCGCCTATGGCCTGCATCCGGTGCATGTGCGGGAGGTAAACGGACTGATTTTTATTTCCTTAGCCCAGGATCCGCCTGATTTTTCGCAGGTACACAGAGACTTTAGCCCCTTTGTAAGTCCGTTTAAGATCGGGGAAGCCAAAGTGGCGGCGCAAAAACGCTACGAGCTGCGCACCAACTGGAAACTCGTTGCTGAGAATTTCCGGGAATGCTACCACTGCGGCGTGGCGCATCCGGAATATTGCAGCGCGGTGATCGGGGCCAACCTCCGGGAGGATACGGCGGAGGTGCTGGCTGAAAAAAGAAAGGTCTGGCAAAGCAAGGGACTGGCTACCGAAACCGTTGAGTTTCAGCCGGATTCCTTTCATTTTGCGGTGCGCTACCCCCTGCGTCCGGGCGTGCAGAGTTATAGCCTCGACGGTGGTCCGGTAGCCCGGCCGATGGGCGCACATAGCGATTTTGATGCGGGTGTATTGGGTCTGGTGCTGCTGCCCAACTTCTGGATGGATGCAGTGAGCGACTATGTCTGGACCATGCGCGTGACGCCCGCAGGCCCCTCCAAAACCTATGTGGACCTGAGCTGGCTCGTGGACAAAAATGCCGTGGAAGGTGTGGACTATACCGTGGAGCGCCTGACCGATTTCTGGCGGGTAACCGGCGAGCAGGACTGGGAACTGTGTGAAAACAACTTCAAAGGCATCGAGTCGAGCCGCTACCAGCCGGGGCCTTACGCACCCGTGGAAGTGGATGTCGCGAAATTTGTGGACTGGTACCTCGACCGGATGAAAGAAGGCATCTGGGAAAAAGCCGCGATCTGATTCAGGTGCTTGCTGTGGAGCTGATTTTCCGCATACCCACAAAAGCCAGAACACCCACCCCGGCAACAATCACTGCATTGAGCCAGAAGATCTCCGCAATTTTCAGATGGGCATCATATAAATAGCCTGTCCAGTAATTCCCGGCGATGGCGCCGATCCCAAAATAGGCCGCGTACAGCAGCGACTGGCCTGTGGCACGCCATTCTTCGGCCAC
>RDXT01000211.1 GCA_004292985.1 Bacteroidota bacterium | reverse complement strand
AGCAGGCGTATGTCGTTGATTCTGAGGTCAGTTTCTGTAGGGTCAAATCGTCCGGGTTGTCCGGAGGCGCTGATAAAGATCATCTCATCGTTTCGCAGCAGGCCCCTGAATTTCTCGTATTGGTCGCCAAAGAGGGACACCTCGCCCGAGTCGCTGAAGTCTTCGAGTACAAAAGTGAGGAAGCGGTTGCCTTTGCGCGACACGCGCTCCTGGAGGTTGCGCACGATACCTGCCACGCGGATGTCCTTGCTGCGGGTCTGGCGAAACTCGGAGAGTTTGCAGTTGGTAAAGGACTGGATCTGCCATTTCCATTTGTCGAGCGGATGCCCGGAGAGGTAGAGGCCGATCACATCGCGCTCATAGTTGAGGCGTTCGAGTTCGCTCCAGGCTTCGTTGACGATGCCATCGGTGATGGAGACTTTGGGCAGTTGCGGGGGTGGGGAAGAGGTCGTATTGCCAATGTCGCCAAAGAGGCTTGCCTGCGGAGAGAGGGCTTCCTGCTGGGATTTGCGGCCAAAACTGAGGGCTTTTTCGAGAAAAATGGTCTCATCTTTGTCCGAAGCGGGCAGAAAGTACATATACCGCTCGATCCCGAAGCAGTCCAGTGCGCCTGCGTAGGCGAGGGCTTCCACGGTTTTGCGGTTGGCGGTGCCCGGCGGCATGCGCTTGGCAAACTCAAAAATGGTCGCAAAAGGACCATCTTTGCCGCGCTGGCGGATGATTTCCTGCACTACGTTGGAGCCTACGCCCTTGATGGCTGAGAGGGCAAAACGAATCTCGCCTTTTTTGTTTACCGAAAAACGGTCGTCAGATTCATTCACATCCGGGCCTTTGACGGGTACCCCCATACGGCGGCATTCCTCCATAAAGAAGGTAATTTTGTCAATGTTGCCCTGGTTGTTGGTCATCACCGCCGCCATATATTCGCCCGGATAATGGGCCTTGAGGTAGGCGGTCTGGTAGGCGACAAATGCGTAGCAGGTGGAGTGCGACTTGTTAAAGGCATAGGAAGCAAAGGCCTCCCAGTCGGTCCAGATTTTTTCGAGTTTATTTTCGGGATAATTGCGCGCTTTGCCTCCTTCGATAAACTGGCCCTTCATTTTATTCAGAACGGCAATCTGTTTTTTACCCATCGCCTTCCGCAGCACGTCGGCGTCACCTTTGGAGAAGCCCGCCAGCTTCTGTGACAGCAACATCACCTGCTCCTGGTAGGTACAGATCCCATAGGTTTCCTTCAGGTACTCCTCCATGTCGGGCAGGTCATAGGCCACCGCCTGCCTGCCGTGTTTGCGCGCGATAAAATCAGGGATATATTCGATCGGACCGGGCCGGTAGAGGGCGTTCATGGCGATGAGGTCATCGAATTTGTCCGGCTTGAGTTCCCGCAGGTACTTTTGCATCCCCGCAGATTCAAACTGGAAGGTGCCGTTGGTTTCGCCCCGCTGATAGAGTTCGTAGGTTTTTTGATCGTCGAGCGGGATTTCATCAATGCTGATTTCGACCCCGTGGTTTTGCTTGATCAGGCGAAGCGCCTCTTTGATGATGGTGAGGGTCTTGAGCCCCAGAAAGTCCATTTTGATTACCCCGGCATCTTCGATAATGGAGCCTTCGTACTGGGTAATGTACAAATGGGTATCTTTGGAGGCACATACCGGGATAATTTCGGTGAGATCCTTGGGGGCAATGATAATTCCCGCCGCGTGAATGCCTGTGCCGCGAACCGAACCTTCGAGAATCAGGGCTTCATGCAGCACCTGTGCCTCCTGGGAGTTGCCTTTGGCGATGTCGCGCAGCTTTTTGGCGTTTTCGATGTCTTCGGGTCCGAGGTTTTCCTTTTCTTTCAGGCTTTTTTCCCCTTCGAGGGGGGCATTGATCACGCGGTCGAGTTCGATACCGGGCTTTTCCGGTACCAGTTTGGCAAGGGCATTGGCGCGGTCGAGGGGCAGGTCGAGCACCCGCGACACGTCCTTGATGCTCATTTTGGCCGCCATCGTACCATAGGTCACAATGTGTGCGACCTGCGACTGGCCGTATTTATTTACCACATAATCAATCACTTTCTGCCGCCCTTCGTCGTCGAAGTCCGTATCAATATCGGGCATGGACTTCCGGTCGGGGTTGAGAAAACGTTCGAACAGGAGGTTGTACTTGATCGGGTCAATGTTGGTGAT
>RDXT01000604.1 GCA_004292985.1 Bacteroidota bacterium | reverse complement strand
CAATCGAATCGTAGGTCGAAAGGTCAGCGGCCCAGAGGAAGGGCTGGTGGCGCAGTTCCACCGCCTGCGGGAAGAAGAAGAAGAGTGCAATCAGGAAGGGATAGGAAAAGAGCATGGGCAGACAGCCGCCAAACATACTCACACCCATCTCCCGATAAATGCCCATTTTGGCCATCTGGAGCTTCTGAGGGTCGTCCTTGTGCTTCTCGTCCAGGGCCTTAATCTCCGGCGCGGCATTGATAATCCGCATCTTAGCCATCGAAACGTAGCTGCTGAGCGAAAAAGGCAGGATCACCAGACGAATCAGAATCGCCAGAATGATAATGATCAGGCCGTAGTTGCTCACATATCGCTCCAGAAACTTAAATACATAGGTGGTGCCTTTGTTGATCCAGCCGATGATGGTCCAACCCAGGTCCATCTGATCTTCGAGTCCGAGGCTGTAGGAGCGCAGGGTGTAAAATTCATTCGGTCCGAAATAGAAACGGAAGTTGTTGCTGAAGTCGTCCGTGGGGCTTGCATCAACGATCAGGCGGCTGTCCATGACGCGGTTAATCTCCTCACCACCAGGGGTGTACATGCTGAGGTTGGCCGTGCGGAAGGGTTTTTCGCCGATCAGTACCGAGGTAAAAAACTGGCTTTTATAGGCTACCCAACTGAGGGAGGAGAGCTTTTCTTTCTGGTGATCGTTGTCGGTCTTGAGTTTTTCGACATCCTTGCCCGCGCGGTAGGAAACGGTGGTTTTCTGGCGCATGTTTTCCAGGGCCAGTTCGGTGCGGGGCAGGTGTGACTTCCATTGCAGGTCATAGAAGCCTGCGCTTCCGAAGGCATTTTTAAGGCCCTTCATCCGGATGCGGTAGCCCAGGTCGTAGGTATTTCCATGAAAAACGTACACCTGCTCGATGGACCGTGCCGAATCTATCCGCGCCTCCATCGTCACAACCAGGCTGTCGTTTCCATGTACCTCTGCCGTCGTTACGGAGGGGGTAAAGTACAGGTCGTAGCTGCGGATGGCCCGGTTGTTAAAGGGGAACTCAAAATAGAGCTGGTTGTCGGAGTTATCGGCAATGGCAGGCACCGGAAGCGAGTCGTAGGTGCTGTACTCATTGAGGTAGGCTGCGCGGATGCTGCCCCCTTTGGTGTTGATATTGACTGTGAGGCGGTCGGTTTTCACCGTAACGGTTTCTTCTTTTCCCTGAGAGACCGGATAGAGGTCAGAGAAGCGGTCCCGCTGGCGCTTTTCCCGCACAGAGTCCGGCTCGGCAGCGGCTTCGGGCGTGGTAGTTGCCTGACCGGGCACCGGAGTTGCCGCCGGATTTACCTGAGAGGTATCGGCGGGCGAACTGGCCTGTTGTTGCTGTTGCTGAGCAGGATTAAACAGGTAAAAGTACACTGCAAAGAGGATCGTAATGAGTACGATGCCTATGATCGAATTTCTGTCCATGTGGGATCGCTATACTAAAAGGCGGGCTAAATTACATAAGATTCCGGATTTCGCCGAAAACATTATGACTCTTTGAGTGCGTTGACGGATTTGGCCGCCTGTTTATTGTGTTTTTTGTGCTTGTAGGCTGCATTAATAAAGGCAAGGAACAGCGGATGGGGGGTTTCGACCGTGCTTTTATACTCGGGGTGAAACTGTGTGCCGATGAAAAACGGATGATCCGCCAGTTCGATTACCTCTACGAGGTCCGATTTGGGGTTGATCCCGCTCATCACCATGCCCGCTTCTTCGTATGCCTTGCGGAAGTCGTTGTTAAACTCATAGCGGTGGCGGTGGCGCTCCATGATATGGGTCTGAAGGTAGGCCTTATGGATCCGCGAGTTACGTTTGACCTTGCATTCATAGGCGCCCAGACGCATCGTGCCACCCATCTGGGTAATGGCTTTCTGCTCCTCCATCTTGTTGATGACAGGCTCCGGGGTCTGCGGGGCAAATTCGGTGCTGTTGGCTTCGCTGAGTCCCAGCACATTACGGCCAAATTCGATCACCGCGATCTGCATGCCGAGGCAGATACCCAGGTAGGGGATTTTACGCTCACGGGCAAAGCGCGCACTGACAATTTTGCCATCAATGCCCCGCTCGCCAAAGCCAGGCGCTACCAGGATGCCATTGAGGTTGCCGAGAAGCGCCTCCGCATTTTCTTCTGTAACATCTTCAGAGTGAATCCATTGCAGGTCCACGCCCAGATCGTTGTGAGCACCTGCGATTTTCAGGGCCTCGCTGATCGAGAGGTATGAGTCGTGAAGCTCTACATATTTACCCACCAGGCCGATCCGCACCATACCAGAGGGCTGCTGCAGGCGGTGCACAAAACGCTCCCATTTGGAGAGATCCGGATCCTGAAGCAGGGGAAGTTCGAGTTTATTGAGCGTAACTACGTCCAGATTCTCTTTATGAAGCAGGAAAGGCACCTCATAGATGGTCGAAGCGTTGATATTTTCGATCACAGAGTTCAGGCGCACGTTACAGAAGCTGGCCAGCTTGGCGCGGAGGTCATCCGGGATCGGATGCTCTGTCCGGCAGACCAGAATATCGGGCTGAACCCCTGACTGGAGGAGCATTTTCACCGAATGCTGGGTAGGTTTGGTCTTCAACTCGCCCGCTGCCTGGAGATACGGCACCAAGGTCAGGTGAATCACCAGACAATGCTCGGGGCCGTGCTCGTAGCGAAACTGGCGCATCGCCTCGATATAGGGCAGCGACTCGATGTCGCCCACAGTACCCCCCAGTTCCGTAATGATGATGTCAAAGCGCTGGTTTTCAGACAGTTGTCTGAACCTTTGCTTGATTTCATCTGTGATGTGCGGGATCACCTGCACCGTTTTACCCTTGTAGTCGCCCATGCGCTCTTTGCGGATCACCGTTTCGTAGATACGTCCGGTGGTCACATTGTTGGCCTGGGAGGTTGGCACGTTTAAAAAACGCTCATAATGTCCCAGATCGAGGTCGGTTTCGGCGCCGTCGTCCGTGACATAGCATTCCCCGTGCTCATAAGGATTGAGCGTACCGGGGTCGATGTTGATGTAGGGGTCGAATTTCTGGATCGTAGTGCTGTACCCACGAAGCTGCAGAAGCTTGGCCAGAGAGGCCGCGAGAATCCCCTTTCCCAGCGAGGAGGTAACCCCGCCGGTAACGAAGATGTACTTGGTCGAGTCAGACATGAAGCTTAAGTTCCGTTCGCACAAATGTACATCCAATTATCCGTTTTCCGAAATCGCATTCCACTCAAAAAATAAATTAACGACGAATACTTAAAATAGACGGTAAAAATAATTTTCAATGAAATAAAATTACGGAAATTGACCAGTACGGGAGGCTGCTCTTTTTTAGCTTGCGGAGGTAAATTCTGAATGCATATCGAATACACATCTACCTGAGAATCATGAGGCTTCCTGCTCTTTGCCTTTTCATTTCCCTGAGCGCTTCTCTCTCTGCCCAAAATGCTATGTTCGTTCCCTTCGGCCAGTCCCTGTCTGAAATCCGGGGCTGGGTCGAATCCCGCGACTATATCCGGAAAGTTGCGTTGCGCAACCAGGACACGCTGGTAAACATCCTTTCTGAAAAGCAAAAGGTGACGTATTTCTTCCGCGATGAAATTTTGTATGCCATCGAGGACGAGCGTTTTTACACCAGTGCCAAGGAGGCTGAGCGCGTGACCCGCACCTGCCTGGACTATATGTCGCTCAACGACACCAAAGTGCGGCACCTTCCTTCGGAAAACGGCGTAGCCCGCCATGCTTCTCTCGAAGAAGACCGCGTGGTGGAACTGGTCGTCGAAACGCTGCCGAAAAAAGGAGGAACGCGCATTTACCTGAAAGTAACCAGCCGCAACCACGGTCCGCGCATGGATACGGAGGAACTGGCCTCGGCGATTATGAAAAAAGGCGTCTGAACAGCAGACCGACCAGCCCTCCGCAGAGACTGCCCAGCAGCCAGCCGCCCAGCACATCTCCGGGATAGTGCACACCGAGGTATATGCGGCTGTAGCCCACGATCAGCGGTGCCAGCCACAGCCAGCTGCGCAGGCGACCGCCTTTCAGCACCAGCCCGAGGCACATCGCCAGTGCTGCAAAGTTGGAGGAATGCGAGCTGACAAAGCCGTATGCGCCTCCGCAGCGGTTTTCGGGCAGGTGCACCTGCATCGTGTGGCAGGGACGGGGACGCGCTACCAACGGCTTCAGCAGGCCCGAAGAGATGCGGTCGCTGAGCAAAAAAGAAAGCCCCAGCGCAAGCACAGCCCAGCCCGCCCGTTGCAGGCCCCATTGCCGCCACAGCAACCAGGCAAGTGCCATATACACCGGAATCCATGCCCAGCGATTGCTGATCAGGCTCATCGCTACGTCCGCCCAGGGATGGTGAAACCCATTAATCAGGTAAAAAAGGGCAATATCGGCCTGCTGGACTGTCTGCATAGGTTTACTGGTAATAGTTGAACCAGATCCAGATCAATGCCCCCGGAATTGCCAGCCCAAAAAGGACCTGCCATATCCGCGCACTGCGTTCCGGGCGCTTCATGCCCCGCAGATAGGCCGGGTATAGCCAGCGGTAGCAGACGGCAGCAACTCCTGTGCCGATGGCAGCACCCGCGAGTACATCCCGCAAAAAGTGCACACCTATGTATATACGGCTATAGGCAATCACTGCTGAGAACAGGGCAAAAAAAACAGCGACCCAAAGGGGCTTGCGGGAAGATATATCTGGTTGCGGGTAGCCTGTCAATGCGCCAAACCATGCGGCAGTTACGGCAGCGGCGGCGTGTCCCGAAGGAAAGCTAAACAAGCGCTCTCTGCCCAGGCTGATCAGAAAAAGATCGCTGCGCCCGGCAAATATCACTGCCGGACGGTGCATATCCGGAAACAGAAACTGTTTGCTCACATTCACAATTGTACCGGTGATCAGCAGGGCCAGAAAAAACGTAATCGCTAATGCGGGGTCTTTTCGCGCCAGGATAAAGCCAATCACCCCGCACATCAGCAGGCCGTCTCCGAGGTGGGTGATGTGGGGCATCGAAAGATTGAGCCACCCATTGCGAAGCTGGTGAAGGATCAGAAAACTCTCTTCGGTTCCCTTCCAGCCCCAAAACAAGGCCCCGGCCAGACCTGTCACAGCCCAGAAACCGATAAATAGGCGGAGAGCCGGAAGGTGCTGCTGCATCAAAAGTCAGAATCATCAAACCAGGAATAGGCACGCCATGCCTCACCTGCATTGGCACGCCGCAAACGAAGACGGGCGCGGCCTGTGCCTGAAAATACATTCTGCTCGTCCTGGGCGATGCTCAGGTTAAAGTTGCGGACCACCACAGCCTCCGTCGCGGTGCTGTCGAGCTGGGTATAATAGTTCCAGTCCAAATTGATCTGGAGCACCGACTGAAACAGGTTGTACGACGTATTGAGTTCGGTCGCGCGGTCCCACTGCACCTCCTGCCCCAGATCGGGGTCATAGTAGGAAAAGACGAAGTCTCCGGTAAAGAGTCTGCCGTAGAGGGTGGTATCGCGAAGCTCGTAGGCGTTTTTGAACAGTTGGAAAAAGCCCTCCAGCGTTGTCGGGTCGCCCAGCAGATTCACATTTGCCAGACCGTTTTTATCATAGGACGGAGCAAAGGGATTGCAAGCCGTAACCAGCGTCAGGAGTCCGGTCAGACAAAGGATACAGGACAACCCGATTTTTTTCATACAGATGTTCTTCAGCGTACGCGAATCACCTGCCCTACTTTCAGATTATTTACGTCCAGGCTGTTATTCAGGCTGATGAGGCTGTTTACCTCCACACCAGGATAGAGGCTTGCGATGCCCCAGAGGGTTTCTCCGGAGCGTACGGTATGTGTCAGCGCCTGAATCTGGCCGGAAGTTTCGGAGGTAGAGGCACTGCTCTTGGAGCGGGCAGGCACGTATATTTTCAGCTTCTGGCCTACTTTGATCTGGTAGCGGCGCAGGTGATTCCATTCGGCTACCTGCCGGGGTGTCACGTTGTAGCGGTCGGCGATAGCGCCTACGACTTCACCGCTGCGAACGGTGTGATAGACCAGCTTGGTATTGCTCCGGGGCGCAGCAGCAGAGGAGGAAGATGTACCTGTCGTGCGGGTAGAGGTTGCAGTAACCTGGGTAGAGACAGGCGCGGCAGCGACATATCCGGTGCTTTTCTGGCCAAACTCACTGCGGATGGTTGCCGGATAGGAGGCAAAATATTCGCCCACCTTGCGGGGTACGCGCAGGATATAGGTTTCAGATGAATAAGGAATGCGGTCAATTTTCAGCTCCGGATTCAGGGTGCGCAGCAGTTGCAGGTCGGCACCTGTCATGCGGGAAATGTCCTGAAGGCTGATGTCCATGTTGCGGATCTGCACCGTGTCCTCGCTCAGGCTCAGGTCCACATAGAGCGGATAGAGGTTGTTCTCGGAGGCATATTCGAAGGTATAGGCCGCTGCAATGAAAGCAGGAACATATCCGCGGGTTTCCTGGGGCAGATAGGGCATCACTTCCCAGAAGGTCTTTTTACCGCCTGAGCGCAGGATCGCCTTACGCACGTTACCCGGACCGCAGTTGTAAGAGGCAATGGCCAGGAGCCAGTCGCCGAACTCTTCGTAGGAGCCTTTGAGGTATTTGATTGCGGCGAGGGTGGACTTTACCGGGTCTTTGCGCTCATCTACATAGGAGTTTACGCGAAGGTTGTACATGCGGGCGGTGCCGAGCATAAACTGCCAGAGGCCGGTAGCGCCCACACGCGAAACCGCATGCGGATTGAGTGCGCTCTCCACCACGGCGAGGTATTTGATCTCGATCGGCATTCCGTTGCGGTCAAGGTATTCTTCAAACAAAGGGAAATACACTTCGCTGAGGCCCATCATGCGCGATACCTGGTCGCGGCGGCGGATGGTGTAGAGATCAATGTAGCGTTGCACATGATCATTGTAATCCATCGGGATGATCGCAGGAATCTCGCGGAGCCGCTGCTGGATTACCTGGGGTGAATATTGGGGTACATCGCCCGGACGAAAGCTGTAGGTATTGAGCAGCAGCGTGTCGTAGAGGCTGGATGTAGGCCGGGAAAAATGATAATTCTTTACGAATGCATCCAACTGGGTCTCGATAGGGTCGCCTTCCAGCTCCATAAAGAGAGAACCTTTGGTCTCCACAATATTTTCGGGTTGGAGTGTATCCGGTTCGAAAATTTTGGTGGGAATCGGTGAAGGCTGGGCAAACAGAGAAGATGAGGCCACTAATGCCAGCGCCAACAAGGATAAAAACGATTTCATGCGATCAGAATTAGTCAAAAATCAGCCAGGAGTCTGATACAGGATTGCGAAAATTACACCAGACGAACACTATAAAGAGCAAAGGACATCTGCGAATATCCGAAAATTGAACACAAGTTAGCAAAAAAATTCTAAATTTCCTGTGTTAATTTACGTGAAAAGGCAAAAAGGCGGTCCTCTTCGAAGTGTCTGCCCATAAATTGGATACCAATCGGCAGTCCTGCGGGCGTTTGACCTACCGGAAGTGAGATCGCCGGTACCCCTGCCAGATTTGCATGTACCGTGTATATATCGCTCAAAAACATAGCAATCGGGTCGTCAGATTTTTCCCCTAATCTGAATGCAGGCGTGGGCGAAGTGGGGGTTAATAAAAAATCACATTCTTCCAGCAACTGCTCGGTATGGCTCCGGATCAGGCGGCGCACTTTCATCGCCTGGTTGTAATAGGCATCATAATAGCCTGAGGACAACACAAATGAACCGAGCATAATGCGCTTTTTCACTTCGGGGCCAAATCCTTCCGTACGTGAGCGCACATACAGCTCTTCGAGGGTTTCGGGCGAAGCACTGCGGTAGCCGTAGCGCACCCCGTCGAAGCGGGAGAGATTGGAAGAGGCTTCTGCCGTGGTGAGCACATAGTAGCAGGGCACTACGTGGTCCAGATAGGGAAAATGCACCTCTTTCAGGTGGTGCCCCGCAGCCCGGATGCGGTCCATCCATTCGAGTACGGTCGCCCGCACATCCGGATCGAGACCCGGACTGTCTATGGCTTCGCGGATATATCCTATGGTATAAGGCCTGTCCTCCGGCGGGGCGAGATAGTCG
>RDXT01000603.1 GCA_004292985.1 Bacteroidota bacterium | reverse complement strand
GTTCTGCTGCTAAGCGAGATCTTTCTTCAAAAAATCCGAGCGCTTTGTCGAGGTTATCGAGGGCCGTATGGACATTACCTAGTTTCTCGTACGAAACAGCGAGTCCGTTTTTAAACTCGACATTGTTGGGGTTAGCGGTAGAGAGTTCTTGCTCGAGCTGGTTGTATTGCTCAAAATATCTGAGAGCTTTGTCGAGGTTGCCAAGTGTGGAGTGAGTAATACCTAATAATTGATACGAAATGGCGAGTAGGTTTTTAAACTCGACGTTGCTGGGGTAGGCATCATAGAGTTCTTGCTCAAGCTGGTTGTATGTTTCAAAGAATCCGAGGGCTTTGTCGAGATTACCGAGGTCCGTATGGGTCTCGCCTAATTTAGCGTATGAAATGGCGAGGCCGTTTTTTCTATCCGGGTTGTCAGGATCGGCTTTCAGAAGGCCTTCAGAAATGCCCGTGCCTCTCTCAAACCAGCGCAGGGCCTGGACTAGGTCGCCCATAGCAGTAAAAAAGCTGCCGATGCGCTCACACAAGATGTCTATTTTTACATAGGCCACCTCAAACGCCTCCACCACCACCCCAGCATAACGGGCGTAGTGGGCGGCTTCTTCGTAGCTACTGTTAAGCGGGTGGTTGATACCGGGTTGATAATCCAGTTTTTCATTCAGCACGTCCATCAGCCCCTTACAATCCTCATACAATTTCTCATTACTCTTGCGCACTACTACCTGCACTACCGGGCTGATTTTAAACGCATTAGACTCCTTGTTACGGCTAATCCAACCTTTCTGGGCCAGTAAGAGAACCGTGTCTTTTAAGTGCTCATCGGGCAGCAAGGTTTTCAGCATGGCCCATTCGATATTCTCTGCGGGTAGCACAGAAAAAACCGAGATCAATTTACGCTCCTGCTCTGACAGGGAAGAAATGCTATACATCGCAAGGATAATCTCTTCTGCTTTTGCACTTCGGAGCGCCCCATCTCCGGCCTGATAGCTGGTGCTAATGACATGGCTCCTGCTAAGATCAAGCAGGCTGCGATTAATATCTGCAAGCAATTGTTCAAGACTGTATTCTATCTCCAGTTCATTGTGATAATGAAGGTTTTTGGCAAATAGCTCAATGACCAGTGTATTATATCCAATAGCACCCAGTACCTTCATGAGCAGGTCATTTTCTGTATCCTGATGACCGGGATAATAGGCCTTAAAAAGCTGGATGGCATCCTCCTCTGATAAAGCCTTGACAGTATATGGAGGTGCCTGCTCGAACGCTGTAATCCGGGTGGTGAGCAGCAGGTGAAAATTGCTGCACGTGCACAAGTGCAGATAATTTTCACGCAGGTCTGTAAGCTCATTGGCGTTGTCTATGATGAGAAGGCAAGGCTTTTCGAGATTGGCCATAGCCGTGAGTACGAGGCCGATGCGCTCTTCAGCCGTCAGGTTTGGTTCAATTTTTCCCGTTAACGAATATTCAAGTTGCACTAAAGCATTGGCAATACCTCCTTCACCCGATAACCAGGCGGTGTGCTTGTATTCAGATTGATATGTGTGATAATACTGCGAGGCAAGGGTGGTCTTGCCCATGCCCCCATCGCCATTGACGAGCAGGATGGGCTGGGTACCGCTCAGGAGCTGCTGTCGGATGGCCTCCAGCTCGGTTTCGCGGCCCAGGAAGATGTCGGTAAGGAAGGGGTTGGGGGTGAGGCGTTTCTGAGGTCTGAAGGGAAGCTGCTGCAGAACAACCTGAAAGCTGGCTGTCCCGATTTCACTGATATTGTATATCTTTTCGGCAGCTTGAATGTGCACCTCCCCGTGCGCTTGGAGCCACTCCAGCAGCTCCGCGTGCGGCACCTCATGCTGAAGTCCACCCTGCTCGATGAACAAGTTGCGGATGTTATTGGCAATGATATGGGCTTGAGGCATGTGGCCGGGCTGTGATGTCAGGTGGGAAATATCCTGCTTTTCGGCAGATAATATAGGAAGAAAATTTCAATTAATCCCCTCCCCTAAATCCCCTCAATGCCGCGTCCGATACGCGCTGGGCGATATTCCGGTCCTCTGTTTAAAGAGGCGGCTGAAATGCTGGGGGTATTTAAATCCCAGTTCGTAGGCTACGTCGTTTACGGTTTTGTGTATGTCGAAGATTTTGTTTTTAGCGATCTCTATGATTTTATTATGGATATATTCCTGGGCCGATTTTCCGGTTTCCCGTTTGATCAGGTCGCCAAAATAATTAACGGAGATATTCAACTCGTGGGCGCAGTAGGCGACGGAGGGCAAACCCAGTTCCTGGGGCTTGTCGGAGGAAAAATAGTCTTTCAGCAGGGCTTCAAATTTCTCCAGAATGCCCTTGTTGACATGCTCGCGGGTGATAAACTGACGGTCGTAAAATCGCTCGCAGTAACTCAAAAATAATTCAATATTCGCGGTAATGAGTTTTTTGCTGTGTTTGTCAATGGACTGCTGCAGTTCAAATTGTATTTTGGCAAAACAATCCAGAATAATCTGTCTTTCGCGCTCCGAAAGGTGGAGGGCTTCGCTGGTGTTGTAGCCAAAAAAGGTATGGGCGCTGAGGCTCGCAGCCAGTGAGGTGCCCCGCACCAGGTCCGGATGAAATGCCAGGGCATGGCCCAGCGGCTGATACAATTCCCCATCGTTTTCCACCTCCACCACCTGCCCCGGAGAAATAAATACCAGGGTCCCCAGTTGGTAGTCGTAGTAGTGGCGGCCATACTTCAGGTCCCCGCATTTGACCTCTTTGAGCACGATGCAGTAGATACCAAAATTCATCCGGGACTGGCGCCGGGGATGCGCTTTTGAATAGTCCAGAATACTCACCAGGGGGTGCAGGGTTTCGTGGTTATTAAAGGCGTTGTATTCGCTGATCGAATCGAAGCTGTGTACTTGTTTCATTCCGCTGGTCACTTTACGCCAAAGGTAAGGATATCCCTGTGTTTCAGACCCGCCCGAAACCAGAATAGGTAATATGGGTAGTAAAATCCGTAATCTGTATAAAAGGAGGTGGTCTTCATCTCCGAGCTTTGTACACAAATCTTAGACCGATATGTTTTTGTCTGATAACAGAATCATAAACGCCACACAAAGAGCCGCTTACGCGCATGTGGCCTTTCCTCCGACCGCAGGGCTCATGCTGCTGTGTATGGCTTTTGTACTCAGCAACTGTGCAAGCCACAAACATATTCCGGGCGCTAAACCGATGGTGATCCAGGCGCAGGGGAGTTTTGCGGTGGGGGGCACGGTGATTAGCCAGCCGGGCGTATTTGACCCCTACAAACCTACGCCTGCGGGGCAGACTTTTCACGGCGACCACGCCTACGTATTTTATCAGGTGCCGGCAAAAGCCCGCCAGTATCCCCTGGTGATGTGGCATGGCATCGGCCAGTTTTCCAAAACCTGGGAGACCACCCCCGATGGCCGGGAGGGCTTTCAAACGATCTTTTTGCGGAAGCGCTTTCCGGTGTATGTGCTCGACCAGCCGCGGCGGGGTAATGCCGCACGGAGCACCGCAGCGGGCACGATCACCCCTACCCCCGACGAACAGGGATGGTTTGGCACCTTTCGCGTGGGCATCTGGCCCGACTATTTTGAGGGTGTGCAGTTTGCCCGCGACTCCGCCACGCTGAATCAGTATTTCCGGCAAATGGTGCCCAATGCCGGGCCTATAGACATCCAGGTGAATGTGGATGCCGTGTCTGCCCTGTTCGATCAAATCGGAGAAGGCATTCTGGTCACACACTCGCACTCGGGCGGCATGGGCTGGCGCACCGCAGTCAAAAATCCGAATGTGAAGGCCATTGTCTCATATGAACCCGGAAGCGGCTTTTTGTTTCCCGAAGGAGAAGTGCCTGCGCCTATGCCCAGTTCAGGCGGAACCCTGGAGGCTGTGGGCATCCCGATGGCGGATTTTCAAAAGCTTACCAAAATCCCTATTGTGATCTATTATGGCGATTTTATTGCCGCAAAACCCACCGATGCGCCGGGACCGGATGGCTGGCGGGTGCGTCTGGCGATGGCCAGGGCCTGGCGGGACTGTGTAAACCGGCACGGGGGCGATGTAACGCTCGTGCATTTGCCGGAAACAGGCATCAAAGGAAATACCCACTTCCCTTTTTCAGACCTGAACAACCTGGAAATCGCTGAACTCATGTCGGCATGGCTCAGCGAAAAAAACCTCGATAAATAAGATGAAACGTACAGCCTTAATCTACCTCCTCATGTTGCTGATGATGGCAAACAGCCTTATTTCCCAGGCTCAGACCCTGCCAGGCAATCCGTTTGGACTTGTGTACGGAGGTGCCCTGACAGCCAATGTGCCGGGCAAGGTACATATCCATGCGGTAACCTATCCGCTTAATGGAATCACCATTGCTGCCCATATCTATACCCCCGCCAACTATGACAGCTCCCGGCGCTATCCGGCGGTGGTGGTTGCGCATCCCAATGGCGGCGTAAAAGAACAGGTAGCGGGACTCTACGCGCAGCGACTGGCGGAACTGGGCTATGTTACTATCGCAGCCGATGCCGCCTATCAGGGCGCCAGCGGAGGCACACCCCGCAATGTGGACAAACCCGCATTCAGGATAGAGGATATCCGGGGAATGGCTGATTATATCACACAGTATGCAGGCGTAAACCCCGGGCAACTGGGCCTGCTGGGCATCTGTGGCGGGGGTGGATATGCCCTGGCAGCGGCTCAAATGGACAAGCGATTCAAAGCAGTAGCTACCCTGAGTATGTTTAATTCGGGGGTGGTGCGAAAAAATGGCTTTATGAATTCGGGACTGACTACGATTCAGCAACGCTTGCAGCAGGCCTCGGAAGCGCGCGCCCGGGAAGCGGCAGGCGGGCCAATCGTATATGCCAATGACACGAAAATCACCGACGAGCAGGCCGATAAAATGCCTTTTGACCTGTATCGCGAAGGCCATTATTACTACAACCGGACCCATGCACATCCCAATTCTACGTTCCGGTACACCATGAGCAGCCTGCTCGACCTGATGGCCTTTGATGCTGCCGCCAATATGGAGGTGCTCCATCAGCCTTTATTGATGATGGCCGGAAGCAAAGCGGACAGCTATTATATGACCGAAAGTGCTTTTGCCCTCGCTACGGGCACAGCGGAAAAAGAACTCTTCCTGATCCCGGGCGCTACCCATATCCAGACCTATTATGTGCCGGAATATGTGGATCAGGCAGTTAACAAACTCCAGTCGTTTTTGAGTAAACATCTCTGAAAAAAAACCCTCACATGAGAAATGTAGTCATTTTCCTCAGCGTTTTTGTCCTGTCCTGCACATCTAAAGTGCAGACCACCCTCAGCACTACGGGGCAGGATACGCAGCCGGTCGTTCAGACCCGGTCGGGTAAGCTTCGCGGCGCGATCCAGGATGGCATTGCTGTTTTCAAAGGTATTCCCTTTGCTGCGCCTCCGGTGGGGCAGTTCAGGTGGCGGCCCCCGCAGCCTGTCGCTGCCTGGCAAGGCGTGCGGGATGCCCTTGCGTTTGGTCCCAATTGTGCGCAAGCGGGCTGGGGCGCTGCACCGGGCACGATTTCAAACGGCTCGTCCGAAGACTGTCTCTATCTCAATGTATGGGCGCCTGCGGAGACCCAGACCCGGGAAAAACGTCCTGTCATGGTCTGGATTCACGGCGGCGGATTTGTGGGAGGCAGTGGTTCCGGTCCGGAAACAGCGGGGGATCAGTTTGCCAAACAAGGGGTCATTTTGGTGACCATCAACTACCGGCTCGGACGGCTTGGTTTTTTTGCACACCCTGCCCTGAGCCAGACCTATCCCGATGAGGCCAAAGGCAATTATGGCTACATGGACCAGATCGCTGCCCTGCAATGGATTCAGGACAACATCGCCTCCTTTGGCGGAGACCCTAAAAACGTAACGATTTTCGGATTTTCGGCGGGGGGCGTTTCTGTACATTCCCTCATGACCATTCCGGCGGCCAAAGGGCTGTTTCACAAGGCCATCAGCCAGTCGGGCGGCGGCAGAGACGGCGTGCTCACCGGAAGACCTATTAACAAAGAAAATGTGGATCCGTTTTACACCGTTTCAGCTGAGACCATCGGGCTTAATTTCGCCAGAAAACATGGGATCGAGGGGACAGATGCAGCGGCTTTGGCCAAACTGCGTGCCTTAACCGTGGAGGAAATCGTGGATGGCGGGCAGGAAAGCGATGGTCAGGGAGGGCCGCGCATTTATTCCGGTCCGATTCTCGATGGCAAACTTGTGGTCGAAACCGCCGAAAGCGCCTACAAGGCAGGCAGACAGGCCAAAGTACCCCTCCTGATCGGCTCCAACAGCGCTGAGATCGGTGGGAGTTTTGTCAATACTGCCGCCTCCAAAGAAGCCCTTTTTGCCCTCTTCGGCCCGCAGGAAAGCGAAGCCAGAGCAGCCTATGACCCGGACGGCAGCAAAGAATTTGCCGAAGTCATTACCAAATTTAATACGGACTGGGTCTGGGCTGAGCCTGCACGCATGACCGCGAGGGCTTTTCTGGCCAAAGGCGCCCCTGTGTATTTCTACCAGTTTTCGTATGTCCCCGCCGCGATGCGGGAGCGGATGCGGTATGGTGCAGGTCACGGCTCCGAGGTCGCTTATGTATTTAACCAGCTCAAAGGCCGCTGGGGAATTCCGGAGGTAAGCCCTGAGGATCAGCAGGTTGGGCAGCTCATGCATGCCTACTGGATCAATTTTGCTAAAAACGGCAACCCCAACCAGGCAGGGCTACCGCTATGGCCCGGATATTCTTCGCAACAGGAAGAAATCCTCGACATCGAGACAGACGGCAAAGCCGTAGGAAAACCCGATCCCCGCAAAGCGCGCCTCGATGTGATTGACAAATCCGGCAACCTGAGAGACCGTTTACAATCGAGGGGCATTTAACCTACAAATTATGCAGGCCGTATCAACATCGTTTTGGGTTGCTTTTCTCAGCAGCATATGTGTATGGGGAAACCTATCCGGACAAACTATGCAAACTCCTCCTGCTTTAAGTGAGCATCAAACAAGCATTATTTCAATTGCCGCCCTGACCGCCAAAGGGGATCTGGGACAACTGAAAGAAGCATGTAACACCGGACTGGATGCGGGCCTGCCCATCCTTACGATCAGGGAGTGTATCGTGCATACCTATGCCTATTGTGGTTTCCCGCGCAGCATCCGGGGCCTGCAATCCCTGATGGAGGTGCTGGAACAAAGAAAATCAGCGGGCATACAGGATGTAATGGGCCGGGACGCATCGCCGATCCGACAGGAAGGAGGCAAATATGAACGGGGCAAACACATATTAAATGAACTGACGAAAGCGCCCCAGGACCGGCCCCTGACCGGGTATGGGGTATTTGCCCCGGTCATTGATACTTTTTTGAAAGAACATTTGTTTGCCGATCTGTTTGAGCGGGATGTATTGTCCTACACGGAGCGGGAACTGGTTACGATTTCCGTACTCAGCGCCATTGGGCATGCAGAGCCGATGCTGCGCAGCCATTTTACGATTTGCCTGAATGTGGGGCTGACCCCTGAGCAATTGAATGCGTTTGTGGATGTGATACGCGCTACGCTGGGCGAAAGCGAAGCCCAACGTGCGCTGGGGGTTTTGAATGAGGTGCTTGGCAAAGGCAATCCGGCCACAGCGCCCGCAGAAATGACTCCTCCCCATGTATTTCCCAAAGGTGAAAAAGTGGTCAGCTCCCATTTCACGGGCACAGTCTGGCTTCACATGCTGGTTAATACCGATACGACCTTGTACCTCAATGCGGGACATGTCACATTTGCCCCCGGCGCACGCACGCACTGGCACAGGCATCCGGGCGGCCAGATACTCCTGGTTACCAGTGGCAAGGGCCGCTATCAGGAACAGGGAAAACCTGTGATAGAAATCCGGCAGGGAGATGTGATCCAGTGCAATCCGAATGTCAAACACTGGCACGGCGCAGCTCCCGACAGCGAGTTAAGCCATATTGCCATTGGCCCCAATCAGGACAAAGGCCCTGTCGAGTGGCTGGAGGCGGTAACGGAGAAAGAATACCATCCATAGGGTGCTGCTGCAAGGCGGCGGCACAGGGACAAGCCC
>RDXT01000210.1 GCA_004292985.1 Bacteroidota bacterium | reverse complement strand
ACCCTCCCCATGATCCTCTCCATCGCCATACAAAAAGGCGGCTCCGGCAAAACCACCACCGCCATTAACCTCGCTGCTGCCCTCCAGCAACTGGGCAAAAAGGTGCTGCTCATAGACCTCGACCCACAAGCCAACCTCACACAGGCACTGGGCTTCTCCGCCGAGCCGGAACCCAACCTCTACCACCTCCTCCGCCAGGAGGTACAGGGCGACTCGCCCGACGTTGCAGCCGCTATCCTCGAAGCCGGTACCCTCCGCCTGCTCCCCGCTTCGCTCGAACTTGCCAACGCCGAGCTGGAACTCGTCTCCGTCTATGGCCGAGAACGCATCCTTACCCGTCTGCTCCAGCAGCTGCCGCCCGATGCCTACGACTGGATCATCCTCGACTGCCCGCCCTCCATCGGCATGCTCACCATCAATGCATTAACTGCCAGCGACCAGGTGCTTATGCCCCTCGCAGCAGAGTTTTTGCCCCTCAAAGGCGTACAGAGTTTTATGCGCACCTTCAACCTGGTGCAAAAACAGCTCAATCCGCGTCTAAGACTTATGGGACTCGTGCTCACCCGCTACGACCAGCGAACCACCGTAAACCGCGACATGCTCGACCAGCTCATCCGCGAGTATGGCGACAGCGTATTCGATACCCGTATCCGCCCCAATGTAGCCCTGGCCAAATCCCAGGAGTGGGGTGTTGACATCTTCAGTTATGACAAAACCTCCAACGGCGCTTACGACTACCTGCAGCTCGCCCGCGAAGTATTGGCCAAATCACAACGCCCGTTAAACCCCTGATAACCAGCCACTATGTCCAAGCTTAGCATCATAGATACCAAAAGCGTCAGCTTCTTTGCCCGAAATGTCGTCCGCTCGGGAGTCATCCGCCGCAAAGATGGCCAGTTTGGCGAGTCCGGAGTGGTATTCCTTGGCAGCAACAGCCCCGCCGACCCCTTCGACCTGGGCACGGAGTACCTCTCAGGGGTGTTGATCGAGCACAGCAGCCTGCCTGCGGAGGAAAAAGACCGCTATTTCACCATCACAGGGGGCTATTTCGTGGACAAAACGGAAGCGCTCGGCCTGCGGGTGATCCGGGTATTCGGGGCGGCAGCCGATACTTCGCTGGGCTTTAATATTACAGAAGGGGGCACCGCGATTCTGGCGAACGAATGGGAACTGAAATCTCCTTCGGATGGCGAATCCATTGATGAAAGCCTTTCCGCGCAAAACGACGACCCTTCTTCGCTGGGCTGGACCTTTCTGGTGCAGGAGCTCAAGGGTGCGGAGCAGTTTCCGGACAGTGGCCAGCCTGCCACGCTTATTGCCGTTTGCCCGACCATTACGGAGGTCGTTCAGTCTGTTGTTGTTACAGGGCCTGATAGTCAGGACGTTACCTTTACCATTGAGACAGATGGTCCTGCGCCGGAGTACTACGTGTTTATGTGGGGCGATGGCAGCGAAACGGAAGTTGTCTCCGGAAAAAGCCTGACACATAGCTACCAGCGGCCACCCGCTTCCGCACTTCCCTATTATAGCGCCAACGTACTGGCCAGAAGGCAGGGCAGTTTTTGCGAAGATGGCTCATTTAATATCAAAATTTACTTCACAGACCCTTGCCCCACCTTAACCGAGGTGCAGGCCACCTATGGCCAGCTGGGCGATATGGAGCAGGTCGTTACGCTGACGGCTATTACCCAGGGGAAACCGCTGAAGTTTTTCTGGGAAATAGAAGGACAAACGACTGAAACAGAGATACATACACTTGAACGGAGCTTCGCTCGTCCGGCGGGAGATACGCAGGTCATTCAGGTGAAAGTAACAGCGACAGGCCCAAATGAGTGTACAACGGAAGAAAAAACGATTGACATCCATATCGCAGGCCGCTGTCCGGTATTGCTCGATCTGACCTGGGCATATGGCGAGGCAGGGGATATTTCTCAATCTGTGGTGTTTACGGCGCAGTCCGGCGATCTGGTTCCGGAACATTTTGTCTGGACCATCGGCAATGACGAACCCGTATTAACCATCGAAAACACCTTTACCTACATCTTCGAACGGCCTGCCGGTGATGCGGAGTCTGTGGAGGTGCGGGTAAAAGGAGAAGGCCCCGGTTCATGTGCAACCGAAGAAAAACGCGCGACGATCACGATCCCCGGAGTCTGCCCGATCCTCGAAAAGATCGAAGT
>RDXT01000209.1 GCA_004292985.1 Bacteroidota bacterium | reverse complement strand
GCTACAAACATTTTCACCTGCGGATAGCGGCGGCGAAGAATGTCCACAGCCTGGATCAGCAGCAGAATGCCTTTGTAGGGCCGCTCGGTCATGGTGGTGTGAATGGAAAAAGGAAGGGTCTCTTCGAGTTTCCAGCGCTCTTTGTAAAAAGCCTCCCGCAGGATGTCGTGGCAGTCCCCGAAATACGTAGCACGGGGGTTGCGGCCTGTGGAGTGCATGCGGTCGTATTGGGTACGGCCAATATAGTAGCGGTTTTGGGCGAGCACCTGTTTTTCGATCTGCACCATCCGCTTGTAATAGCTGATCTCACGGATGAAGGCGGTCTTGCGGGCCTTCAGGTTGAGCCAGATATACTCATTCATCGAAATATCGGTGAAATAGCAGCGCCAGATGTCGTCGCGGAAGCCCTGAAGCGAAATCACGGAGTTGCAGGACACGCGGTCGCTCACCAGTCCGTAAAACTCCTCGGTGCCGTGGATGTGCAGCAGGTCGGGCTGCACTTCGTTCAGAATATCTGCAATCTGGGCTACCTCTTTACCGAAATTGTCTTTGTATCCATATTTGCGGCGGGGCATGAGGACATACTCCACATTTCCCCGCTCAAAACGCCATACCTCCCTTACCGATTGCATCGGGTGGATGACGATAAATTCAGCGTTGTCTCCGAAGTCTTCGCGGAGCTTGTCGAACAAGGTATCGAGCCATGTGCCTCCTTCAGCCTGTTGCATCTTCATAAAGCTCGCAGCTTCGTGAAGGATCACAGGGGTGAGCCAGGCTATTTTTACGGGTTTGCCAGTTTGTGCAACACTCATTTGTTCCAGATTCCGTTTGCGGTTTGGCCGATGATTTTTTTGTATTGGATTGGTGCGAACACGTACCCAAATGAAAGACAAAGTATCGTAGCAGTAATCACTCCGCCGCTGCCCAGTCCAAAATACTGCGTGAGCAGGATGGCAAGCGGTATGTACAGAATGCCTCCGAAGAGCGAAACGACCAGTTGCAGGCGTACTTTTCCGACTCCGTTGATAAAGGTGACGAAGGGCGTGCCCCAGGTGAGCAGCACGGTGTAGAGCGCCATCATGATCGCCAGCGGCCAGGGCAGGGTAACGCCTTTTACCCAGAGGGGTACCAGCCAGGGCGAAATCAGCAGCATCACTACCGCCAGCGCAGCCGCCAGTTGCCAGACCCGGATCAGCTTGCGCATGTTGTCGCGGATCCAGCTCCGCTCTTCCTTGTGAAACGCCTCAGTAAACGCAGCCCAATAGGGCGTACTCACGATGGTAAACAGCTGCGTGACAATCCCAAAGTACTTGTAGGCGACGTTGTAGGTCGTTACCTCCGCCGGGCCGAGTACCTTGGTGATGATCATATTTGAAGTGGAAAACAGGATAATGCCGATGATCTGGATCACAAAAAACTGCGCGCCCAGGCTGATGAGGTCCCTGAAGTAGCGGAAATCCATCAGTTTAAAGCTGGGGAGAAAGTCGCGGTAGTCTTTGGCGAAAAAATAAATCCCTGCCACCGCCATTACCAGCACCGGCACGCCTCCCAGCACCCATGCCAGGTTCAGCAGCGATCCCTGCGTGAAGTTGGTCAGGATAAAAATCGCGATCAGTGTGATCAGGTTGATGATAAACTGAAATATCCCCACCAGGGAAGGGCGCTGATCGGCCGTTACGAGGGTATTGAGCAGGTTGAGCACGAAGTTCATGCAGAAAGAGGTGAACACGATCACCGCCACCGCGCTCAGTTCACCCGCCAGGTGTGCGGGCGCTTCCAGAATCTCTGCCCAGTTCAGAAAAGGATTGACGATAAAAAACAAGAGGGCCATGCCTCCGCAGATCAGGGTAAGGACACCATAGGTGGTGCTTACATAGACCCTCGCCAGGTGGCGGTCGCCTTTGGCCAGCGCCTCTGCGAATTTGTTCTTCAGTCCGTTGCCCAGACCCACGTCAAAAAAACGAAACCATGTAACAATCGAGCTAAGGGTCAGCCAGATTCCATAGAGACTTTTATCTATGTAATCAATCGTGAGCGGCACCAGCAAAAAGCCCACGGCAATATTAAATCCCTTCACCAGAAAGGAGGCTAATATGTTCTTTTTGGCCTTTACGCTGCGCTGGTCACCCTCAGTGATGAGGCTTCTGACTTTTTTAGTTAACTGGACCCATCCGGTCATAGGGAGA
>RDXT01000602.1 GCA_004292985.1 Bacteroidota bacterium | reverse complement strand
TCCTGTATCCGGAGACTCCGGGCAGAGATCAGGACTCCGTCGCCGCGTTCTCTGCCTTTAACAATTGCTGCTGAATCAGTTGCGTAATATCGGCGACGAGCATTTTCCGGCACACAACAAAGAAGCTGATAAACAGTCCCAGAAACAGCCCGATCAAAATGTAGAGTACCAATGAGGCTTTAACCGTATCGTAGGGCGGATCAGGCTCGTCGAGTACCTGAATGATCGGCGTATCCTGCTGAAGCTGGGCTACGGCCTGCTCGCGGGAGATAATCAGGCTGCTGTACATCTGCTGGAGCATGCCCTGTTTCAGGGTCAGGTCGGTAGGATATACTTCATTTCTGAGCAGAGAGCTAAACTGGTTGCGGTCGCGGTAGTTGGCGATGGCGTAACTGACTTTGTCTAATTCTTTTTTTACAGAATCGGCCCGGTTGGCGAAAAAAGCCACATTCCGGGCTGCTTTTTCGGTTTTTTGCCGCTTGTAATAGACATCGAGCTGCTTGATATAGGACCGGCTGATTTTACCGCAGAGACTGTCATTGTAATACGATATCTGCATCTGGATAAACCCGTCTTCCCGCTCTTCGATCATCAGGCTGCCCCGCAACTGCCGCCCCGCAGACACAATACGTCTGGCATAGGTTGAGGGGATTTTGGGCGGAACGAAGGTGTTGACAATCAATGAAGTAAGTGAGGTGAAAGGAGGGGTGTGTTCGATCAGCAGGTCTGCGATCAGGCGCTTCTGGCCATACATCATTATGCTGTCGGCAGCTACGGCTTCGCTCAGGTGGCGACTCTGGAGAATCCCCATCATAAACACGGCTTCTCCGCCTGCACCCCCGGCTGCGTCGCCCAGGATCAGCGAAAGCGCCTCTGGCCTTGCGCCTTCTTCCATGCCAATTTCGGGGTGAAAGATGGTCTCGGCAGAGTAATATTTCGGACGCAGCAGCCCCTGGGTCGTGAAGAGGGCTGTCATAACCAGGAGGATGATCAGCACCAGTATCCAGCGGCTCCTGAAGTGATTCAGGTAGGCTAAGACGCGTTCTATGATGGCTTTCGGGTTCAATGCAGCGAAAGGTTTATCGGTTGATTGTGGTATTGAGCAGCAGGTAGAAAGTGAGTATCGAAGTAAGCGAGGCCAGGATGTCCTGCACACTTACTTTCAGGCCGGCAGTAGCCGGGCGGTTTTGCTCTTCGCGGGTAGGTTTGGCAGGTACATTGATCACACTTCCCTGCTCCACTTTTGGGTAAATCCGCTTGAATAGAATGCGATGCGTACCTTTCACACGGCCATCCATATAAGCAACCGTAACGTCTTTCTTGCGGGTACGTTTATCGAAGCCTCCGGCAAACTGCACATAGTATTTGAGCTTCTTGTTGCCGATTTCATAGATCACTGTGGTCGAAGGCTGGCGCACATTGCCATTGATCGTGACGATATCCAGGCGCGCAGGGATTACCAGCGTATCTCCTTTCTGAAGGGGGATGTCGAAGCGGGTTCCGGGCCGTTTCAGGGCCTTTTCGAGGCGGAGCGACACCTGGCCGATCTCCGGGCGCAGCAGATAAGCGCCATCGAGGTAGGCCAGATCGGTAATGCCGCCTGCGCGGGCCACCAGCGAGCTGAGATGCTCCGTTTTAGAGGATTTGTTGTATTCACCCTCGACCAGCACCTCCCCTTCGACAAAGACACTCTGCTGCAATTCGAAGAAGGGATTCCGGCGTACAAATACCTGGTCGTAGTGGTTCAGTTTGATCTGGTCCAGGTTGCTGTCGCTTTGCCAGTTTTGCGAAGCCGAAACTTCACTGATCGAGATGGGTGTCGGGATGATGGTGCCATTGGCATCCTCGACTTCGATGATGCGGGTCAGTTCGATTTTATCGAAGTCGGCTTCCATCCGGAGGCCATTGGCCTTGTATATCAGGTCTTTGAGCGTCATGTTGGGAGAGACCTCAAAGGTGCCCGGCTGGTTTACGTAGCCTTTGATGGTAACGTAGCCCGTGGTAAAGAAATCCGTTTCGGAGCGGATAATGATTTTCCGGTAGTCTTCTACGATCAGGCTGTCGGTAATCGTGCCCGTTTGCCAGTCCTCATCAATTTTTACCCGGATGATTTCTTTTTCAGAGGTACCTGTATTAAAGTTGCCCAGGTCGTCGAGGTCAATATCCCTGTACAGCTCAACTTCTTTCACGTCGGCATTTTCGGTCAGGCCACCCGCCTGGTAGAGCAGGTCTTTGAGGGTCATGCCGCGTTTGAGCAGGTATTCGCCGGGTCTTTTTACGGCGCCTTCGATGGCGATGCTTTCGGAGAAGATAAAGTCGTATTTGGAATAGATCCGCACCCGGTCAAACTGGTTGATGGTGAGCGTATCCATCAGCGGATCATTTTGCCACTGGGCGTCCACAGAAATGCGCTGCACCACCTGCTCGTCGGGCGTGATGCCTGCCAGCGGATCGGTATCCGTAGTGGCGAGGGCTGCCCCTCCCTGGTTGTTGCCCGTTACCGGATCGATGGGCGTACCTGCCTGTGCAGCAGCCTTCTGGCTCTCTTCGAGGAAACGCGCCAGGTCCAGAAACTCCGCACGGGTGATCGTCGAAAGCTCGATGTTGCGAAGGTCGGCCTCGTCTTTAAATCCACCCGCCATAAAGATCAGGTCTTTGAGGGTCATGCCTTCCGAAGTCTGATAAATGCCCGGTCTGCGCACCTGCCCGGTGAGGGAGATATAGCGTTTTTCCTTAAACTCAGACTGTGAAAAGATCCGCAGGGCATCAAAAAACTGAAGCGGAATGTTGTTGGAGTCTGCGGGATTGGTGAAAATGTCGGTCAACTTAATGGGAATGTACTGAAGATCGTTTGAGCCGGGCACAATCCGCACCACATAGGCCCGGTCGAGGTAGCTGTTGATACTTACGCCCCCGGCGCGGGTGATCAGGTCGCGTACAGTACCGCCTTCCACCAGCTGATAGGTGCCCGGATATTCGACATCGCCAAATATCTGCACAATGTTAAAGGCCCCCCGCCGTGCCTGCTCCACATAGAGCTGGTCGCCGTCCTGCAGAAAATAGTCTTTGGTCGGGTCGCGCAAAATGGAGTCTAAGGCAATGTCTATCAGCACTTCGCGGAAGGTGGTCTGGTTTTCGAGGCGGGCGAGCTGGGCTTTGAGGCGGAGCGCGTCGTAGGTGAGGCCGCCGCTGAACTCGATCAGGGTCTTGAGGTGCTCGCCTTCGCGAAGCTCGTATTCTTTGGCCCGGCGCACACCGCCATAGGCTTCGGCGATTTTTCCCTGGATCGGCACATAGATAAAGTCGTTTTCCTGAAGGAAAATAGGCGTATTGGTGCCCCGGATCAGATAGTCGTAGAGGTCGAGCACCTGCACCAGACGGCCATTGCGGCGGATCTGGATGTTGCGGACCGTACCCATGTCGCTGACTCCTCCGGCAAAAAAGAGGGCATTAAAGGCCGGAGTTGCCGGACTGATGCGGTAGGCGCCCGGCTTGCGCACTTCCCCCACAATATTGACAGTGATCGCTCTGGCATTGGGTGAGATCTGCACATTGATCACCGCCTGCGAGGATACGATGCTCCGGTAGCGGCTTCGCAGTGCCTCACGTGCCTGCGCGAAGGTCATACCTCCCACAAATACTTTTCCATACACAGCCACCTGCACAGAGCCGTCTTCCCGCACGTTGAGGTTTTCGGAGTAGTTGTTCGTACCCGAAATGGTGACCTGAAACTGGTCTCCGGTGCCGACCAGATAGTCTTCGGGCACAGAGCGACTGGCAAAAGCAGTGAAATCGAGGGTGGTATCATTAAAAATTTCGTGCCCGAACACTTTGCTGAACACAGGCTGAAGGTTGGTCGGAATCTTCTCCTGCGGGCGGTCTTCGTATTCGCTCTTCTCTTCTTCCAGCACATCTTCCTTGCCCTGGATTTCGGTAGGGGTGATCTGTGCAGCCGAAGGGGCAGAGGTAGGAAGCGTTGCCGACGGCGCACCGATGGTGCTTAAGCCTGCCGGAACCTGCCCGGACTGGCGGTATGCATCGATCTGCTGGGGGGTAATGCCCGCCCGGTTAAGCTCCTGTACCCGCTGCTGGAGGTTCTGCGGCAAGCCTCCCGCTGGGATAGAGGAGGGAAGACCTGTGGGTTGCGCCCAGCCCGCGACATAACTCAGGAGTAATGCGGCGGCCAGCGCGAATATTTTGGGGTGTGTGAATAGTCTGGTCATGGGAAGTAACAAAGTCCCGCAAATCTACTAAAAGCGCAGCGTAATGCTATGCCTTATAGATACAATAACAGGCTCTTTCTTACCCGCTGCTGCCCGCAGACTCACCGTAGCTCCTGGCAAAGCTCTACCAGCACCCCGTTGCAGTCCTTCGGATGCACAAAACAGACCCATTTGTTGTCTGCTCCCCGCTTGGGGGCGCTGTTGAGCAGGCGGAAGCCCGCTTCCTGAAGACGCGCCATTTCCTGGTGAATATCTTCCACCTCAAAGGCGATATGGTGTATTCCTTCGCCCCGCTTTTCGATATAGGTGCTAATGACCGATGCCGGTGAGGTGGCTTCGAGCAGCTCGATTTTGGTCTCTCCGGCTTTAAAAAAGCTGGTCGTTACGGATTCGCTTTCCACCGTTTCGCGCTTGTAGGATTCGCTGCCCAGCAGCTTTGCGAACAGTTGCTCGGCGCTTTCAAGGCTCCGCACGGCAATCCCGATGTGTTCTACTTTCATAAAATGTCTGTTGACGAGGGTTAATCTTACACTGAGGGCTTCCAAATGATATTTGCCAATGTATATTTACCCCGAAAAAAATCCCGAACCAATGACATTTAACATTCATCCAGAGGGTCGCCGCGTCATTCCCGTTTCGATGCTGATCCTGGGGCTGCTGAATGCGGGCGCTTTTGCACTTCATCCGGCATTTGGCTGGCTCTGCTTCGCTGCGGCCTGCGTGATGGGATACCTGGTCGTGAATTTTTTTCGCAACCCGCCCCTCTCCCCCCAGCGCGATGATGCTCAGATTCTGGCGCCCTGCGAAGGTCAGGTGGTGGTGATCGAGGAGGTGGAGGACAAAACCTACTTTCATAAGCCCATGCGGCAGGTCAGCATTTTTATGTCCCCGCTGAATGTGCATGTGAACCGCAACCCTGTGACGGGTGTCATCCGCTTTTTTCGCTATGTGCCGGGCAAGTACCTGATGGCATTTAACCCCAAATCGTCGGAGTTAAATGAGCAGACGTATATCGTCGTATCAAATGGCCGCGCCGAGCTGGGGTATAAGCAGATCGCCGGGTTTCTGGCCCGCAGGCTGCATTGTTATATTAAAGAGGGAGACAGCGTGCTGCAGGGCGAAGAGTTTGGGTTTATTTCTTTCGGCTCACGGATAGACCTGCTGCTTCCATTGGAGTGCAAGGTGGTGGCAGCATTGGGGCAAAAGGTAAAGGCGGGTGAGTCGGTGATCGCAACGTTCTGAAGTTACAGAAGCGCTGGCATCGCGAGAATATCATCCACATACTGGCGGTGATTCGCAAGGCGCGGCACCTTATGCTGCCCGCCGAGTTTACCGCGCTTTTTCATCCACTCGTGAAAGGTACCCCGTGGCAGCACCACAATTCTGGGGGGCCGGAGGGCAATATCCCCCACACGCTTGGCTTCGTAGTCGGAGTTAAGCTCTTTCAGGCGGCTGTCGAGCAGGTAGGAAAAATGCTCCATCGTATCCGGCATCACAGCAAACTCGATCAGCCATTCATGCCCGCCCTGCACCGTTTGCTCCGGAAAAATGGGCCCTACGGTGAAGTTTTCGATCTGCGCACCCGTCTGGCGGCAGGCCTCGCTGAGGGCCACTTCGGCATTGTCCACCATCAGCTCTTCGCCAAACAGATTGATAAACTGCTTGGTACGGCCCGTTACGCGCACGGTATAAGGATCGGTAGAGGTAAACATAAGCGTATCGCCGATCAGGTAGCGCCAGAGACCGGCATTGGTGCTGATGAGCATCGCATAGTTTTTTCCGGTTTCCACCTCCCCCAGCACAAAGGTGCGCGGGTGCTCCTGGTCTATATCCTCCACCGGGATAAATTCGTAGAAAATGCCATAATCGAGCAGCAGCAGCAGGTCGCGCCGCTCTCTTTCGTGCTGAAACCCAAAGAAGCCCTCGGAGGCATTGTAGCAGTCGAGGTAGCTCATAAAAGGCGAGGGAATCAGCGACTCAAACTGGGCGCGGTAGGGCTCAAAATTAACCCCGCCATGCACATACAGCTCCAGATTGGGCCATATGTCGAGCAGGTTGCGTGAGCTGCTTTTTGCTTCATCGAGCAAACGGTGCGCCAGGGCCAGAGTCCAGGTTGGCACCCCTACGAGGGCCGTTACGTCGTCATGCATCACTTCGCGGGCCATGACGGGCAGTTTTTCCTCCCAGTTGGGCATCAGCGCGACTTCTTTGCTCGGAGCGCGGACCATTTCGTAAAAAGAAGGCAGATTTTCGAGGATCACAGCACTCACATCGCCGCAGCGGGCGTGTTTGCTCAGCGGGCTATGGCTGTGGCTGCCTCCGATCGAGAGCGATTTGCCGGTAAATAGTTTGCTGTCGGGTTTATTGTGAAAATAAACGGCCAGCATATCCTGCCCGGCTTTGTAATGGCAGTCGTCGAGCGACTCCTGCGACACGGGGATGTATTTACTTTTGTCGTTGGTGGTGCCTGAGGAGCGGGCAAACCACTGCGTGCGCCCCGGCCAGAGGATGTCCGATTCGCCTTTCAGCTCCATCTCGATCCAGGGATACAGCGCCTCATAAGGACTTACGGGTACCTGCGACCGGAACTGGTCTATCGTATGAATGTCTTCATAGCCATGATGGCTGCCCCAGCGGGTGTGGCGTGCCTTTTCGATAAGCTCATGAAAAACCCGCTCCTGCGTTTCGTGCGGGTGGCGCATAAACTGCTCCACATGCTCGATCCGGCGCTTGAGAAACCAACCCGCCACCTTTTGAACAAGAGGGATCATCTGCGTGTGAGTTGGAATTTTTCGCCCAGGTATAATCTTCGCGCTTCGGGGTTGTTGGCCAGTTCTTCGGCGGTTCCGGCCATTTTCAGCTTACCTTCGTAGAGCAGATAGGCGCGGTCGGTGATGTTGAGGGTCTCGTGAACGTTGTGGTCGGTGATCAGCACGCCGATGTTGCGTTTGACCAGGTCCGACACAAGGTGCTGGATTTCCTCCACCGCAATCGGGTCAATGCCGGCAAAGGGTTCGTCGAGCAGGATAAAGCGCGGATTGACAGCCAGCGCGCGCGCGATCTCTGTGCGGCGGCGCTCACCTCCGGAAAGTACCTTTCCCGGACTCTTGCGCACGTGCGTGATGCTAAACTCCTCCAGCAACTGCTCGGCACGGGCCTTGCGTTCGCGGGCATCGAGGCGGGTGGCCATTTCGAGCACAGCCATAATGTTATCCTCCACCGAAAGCTCCCGGAATACGGAGGCCTCCTGCGCCAGATAGCCGATGCCGAGCTGACCCCGGCGGTACATCGGCAGCCGGGTGATGTCCTGATCGTCGAGAAAAATAGTGCCGGAGTGAGGCCGGATCAGCCCCACAATCATATAAAAGGTCGTGGTTTTGCCTGCTCCGTTGGGTCCAAGCAGCCCCACAATCTCTCCTTGTTTTACCTCCAGCGAAACTTCATTGACCACTGCCCGCTGGCGATATCGTTTAACCAGGACTTCCGCTCTTAACATAATCGCACGCCAAATGATTGAATTCTCACAAAAGATACGAAAGTCTCCGGTAAAAGGAAAGGCTTTTGAATAATGGAGGTTTAACGGAGCAACATCCAGCGCAGGGAATAGACGGCTTCGCTGGTCACCATCCGCAGCAGATACACGCCCGAAGGCAGATTTCCTGCGTCCCAGCTCAGATTTACAGGGCCTGCCTGCAGCGTCTCAGCGCCGGAGATCGTGTGCATCAGACGGCCTTCGAGGCTGTATAAAGCGATCTGCACCGGCTGCGCCACCGGATTCCGGAAGGCGATGTTCAGTTCACCCTGCGAAGGGTTCGGATAGAGCTCCAGCCCCAAGGCCAGGGCATCACCTTCGACCAGGGTCGTGATGCCGTTGCTGGCATAGAGCAGGCCGAGCCCTTCATTGGCAATCTG
>RDXT01000601.1 GCA_004292985.1 Bacteroidota bacterium | reverse complement strand
CTCCTCGCTGCCTTTGAAATCGTAAGACGCAGGAAGCAGGAAGAAAACACCCGCCTGAAAATCGCAAAGTCCCGGAACGCAGCAGAACACATCGCCCCGCACATTCAGGACAATAAACAGGAGGTTTTTTATGGCCTGTACCTCAACCAGAACAATGAAGTAAAATGGGAGCAGCCCCTCTTCAAAGGAGGTGTGGCGGCGACAGTCGTGGACCCCAAGATCGTGTTTATGCCAGCGGTACGGCATCTGGCCACAGGTGTGATCGTGGCGCACAACCACCCTTCAGGCAATCTCAGACCGAGCGAGGCTGATATTCAGCTCACCAAAAAACTTTCAGACGGCGCGAAGCTCTTCGACATCCGCCTGCTGGACCATCTGATTATTTCATCAAAGGGGTTTTACTCCTTTTCGGACGAGGGCCTGCTGTGAAGTCTGCCCCAGCAGCCAGGCGCGGGTGCGCAGGTAGCGGGCAAATACGAAGGTCTGGATGGTCAGCAGCTCATTTTCGCCTTCGATCCAGCCAAAATAGTTGTTGGGATTGTCCTCGCGGCGATAGATACGGAGGGTGCGCGATGTGCCGTCTTTGTACGTAGCCTGAAACCGGATCTCCGGCTCACGGGCGCTCAGGGCCTCGTATTTGCCGGGGTATGCGGCGGCGGCAAAACTTTCTGCATACACTTTGCCCCGCATCAGGGCCAGGTATTCGGCCAGCCTTCCGGCATCGGGGGCCTCGTTGCCGGGCTGAAGCATCCAGAGGCTGTCTGTATGAGCCAGCACAAAAGAGCGTTCGCTGCTGTCGCGGTAGCTGACTGCGATACCTGCCAGGCGCTCAGGACTGGCGTCAAAGATGAGATTTTCGCGCCAGACAGCCGGATCTATGCTGTAAAAGCCGTTGAGGTAGCCCTGGTGGCCGGGCAGTTCCACAACATAGGGGGTCTCTGAGCCATCCATGCGCATCAGGGTGCCCCGGCTGTCACGGGTTTCGGTGGAGAGTTTGTAGCGTTTGATCAGGCCTTTTTTGTCCCAGACTTCTACCTCTGTATAAAAGGTGTTCAGGATCGCGTTGCCTGTTTCGACACCCTTGTCTATCAGCACCTCGCGGACGCGGATGTTGGACATCGTGCCGAGGAGGCGGCTCACACGGACCCTCAGCGCAGGGTATTTGCCATCGAGGAGCCAGCTTCCGTCCTCCTGGCGATCGAGGCTTGTTTTTTGTTTTTCGCGGCCCTGGACCACCTGCGTCAGCACAATCCGGGTCACAGCGGTCGTATCGGTGAGGGCGAAAGCCGTTTCGCTTTCTTTGAGGGAGCGACTGCCGCTGCCAAAGAAGAAGGCAAAATAGACTGCCACAGCGATGAGCAGCAGCAGGGCCAGAATGAGGGTTTGCTTCATGAAAGAGAAAATCAGAATGCGAATATAGGATTAACGCAGCAAAGGCAACAAAAACGCCGACCCCCTGTGGGATCGGCGCTCCTATACACGCTTCCTACTGAACTTTTTTATCAGGCAATTTCCACCTGGCGGGCAGCCTTGCGGACCGACTCTTCTTTTTTGGGCAGCTCCACGCGCAGCACGCCGGCCTCATAGGCAGCAGAAACATTCTCGGTATTTACCGTTTGAGGGAGGGTAAATACGCGCTGGAATGTACCATAACCAAATTCGCGGCGGGTGATGCGGACGCCTTCGCTGGCAGTGAATTCGGTTTTTGCGCTGATGCTCAGGCGATTGTGTTCTACCTCTACGTGAAAGTTCTCTTTCTGAAGACCAGGGGCTGCAAGCTCGATGATGAACTTATCGCTGCTTTCGGCGATATTTACGCGCGGGGTGTTGTCCCAGTTCTCAAATCCGCGAACGTAGTTGATATCGCGGTTAAACAGGTCGTCAACCATGCGGCTCAGAGCTGCTTCGGGGCGGTAGTGAAATCTTGTGGGCAACATAATGTTCTCCTTTCTTTTGATTTTTTTTAACTGAGTACATCTGGCATCTTTCAAGTTGTATGCCGATGTTAAATTCCTGACCTTATGTCATGTTTTTGTGCAGACAACCGGACAAATTGACAAAAATAAACCGAATTCACTCTCTTTATATGCTAAATCGTCTTCTTTTCCTGTTTCTGACCCTATCGAGCACGGGCGTTTTATGGGCACAGCGCAGCTTTTCTCTCTATGCAGGTCCTGCCCTGCCCTTGTATTACGGGGACCTGAGCGACCAGTTTCATCTGCGTACCCTTCGCGGGGGCGCGCATCTGGGCGGTAGCGCTTATCTGCTGCCGGGTATAAGCGTGCGCCTGGGCTTTACGGGTGGGGTGCTCACGGGCGCCGACTCTCTGGCCGATGCGAAGCCGCGCCAGGACCGGAACCTCTCCTTCCGGACGCCGCTGGCCGAAGGCAGCGTGCAGCTTGTGTGGGAATGGTTTCCTGACCGCCGCTATGGCAAAGGCTGGAAAAACCGCCCCCATTTCAGTCCTTATCTGTTTGCCGGGATTGCCGGGTTTGCGTTTCAGCCACAGGCAAAACTCGCAGACCGCTGGTATGACCTCCAGCCGCTGGGTACCGAGGGCCAGTTTATTCACAATGGAGGCTATCCTGCGCCCTACAAACTGGTGCAGGCTGCGTTTCCGGTGGGCGGAGGTCTGAGCTACCGCTTTGAGCGGACCTTTGGCGTGCAGCTCGAAGTGGGATATCGGACGCTTTTCACCGATTATCTCGATGATGTAAGTAATATTTATCCTGACGCGGAGAAACTGCGCCAGACCTCGGGGCCGGTCGCTGCCGCGCTGGCCAACCGCTCCAACGGCATTTTTGCCGATGCGGAAAAAAGAGGCAATGCCTCTGTGGATGACAGCTATATCGTGGTTTCCTGCGCGCTGGTCTATTATCTGCCCAAAAAAAGGCGCTGAGACTTAGTCTCTGAGCAGATCTACTTCGGTGCGGATCAGGTCCAGCATTTCCGAAGCGTAGGACTCGAACTCGCGCACGGCATCGGGCAGGATATCCTTCTGCTCGCTGTCGCGCGCGGTGTTTTCTATCACGCGCATGAGCTGGTTGAGGTCCGGATTGCCGAGAATATTGATCGAGGACTTGTATTTATGCGCTGTGGCGCCGAGCGCCGGATAGTCGCCCTGGGAAAGCATCCGCTTCATGTCTTCTACCACGACCGGCGACTGCTCCAGAATTAATTCCAGAATCTCGATCATAAACTCATTGTCGTCGCCGGTAAGTGTCCTGAGCTGGGACAGGTCTATTTGCATTGTTGCCATACCAAAAGAATAACACCTTGTTGATATTCAAATTTTAAACTATTTCATTAGTTTAAAAAATACAAATACGCAACAACTTAACATGTGCTATTCAATCTGCGCGATCCAGCAGGTTGGCTACCAGCCCTGTCCAGCCCGTTTGGTGTGAGGCCCCTGCCCCCCGGCCATTGTCGCCGTGAAAATATTCGTAAAACAAGAGGTAATCACGGAACCAGGGGTCTTGCTGAAAAACCGGATGCTCCCCATATACCGGGCGCTGCCCTTTGTCGTCCCTGAGAAAAATCCGGGTGAGCCGCCGCGAAAGTTCATCTGCAATCTCTGCGAGGGTATAGCTCCGGCCGGAGCCAGTGGGATATTCGACCAGAAAATCATCTCCGTAATAGCGGTAAAAGCGCCGAAGCGATCCGATCAGAAGATAATTGACCGGAAACCAGATGGGGCCGCGCCAGTTGGAGTTGCCGCCGAACATGTGCGAATCGGACTCTGCCGGGCGGTAGGCCACCCGGAAAGGCGTATCCCCCACATAAAACGCATAGGGCTTCTTTTCATGAACTTTGGAAAGGGAGCGGATGCCAAATTCAGACAAAAAGGAACTTTCGTCCAGCATCCGCGAAAGCAGGGCCTTCATTCGGTGGCCGCGCAGCAAAGACAGCAGGTGTGTGTCGTGTTTTCCCATCTCTTTCCAGCGCGAAACGAGCGAGGCCAGGTCGGGGCGGTAGCTGAGAAACCACTCCATCCGGCGGGTAAATTCAGGATTGGCTTTTAATATTTCATCGTCGAGCACCTCCACGGCAAAAAGTGGAATCAGGCCCACCAGCGACTGTATCCGAAGCGGAATCTTTTGATTATCAGGCAGATTGAGTACGTCGTAGAAAAATTTGTCCTGCGGATCCCAGAGGCTGATGCCCGCACCGCCGACATTGGCCATCGAAGCAGCGATATACAGGAAGTGCTCAAAAAACTTGGTTGCAAGCGACTGATACACAGGGTTTTCCATGGCAAGCTCCAGCGCCGTTCGCATCATGTTGAGCGAGTACATGGCCATCCAGCTTGTGGCATCGGCCTGCTCCAGGCGGCCTCCGGTAGGCAGCGGGCTGCTGCGGTCAAACACACCGATATTATCCAGTCCCAGAAATCCGCCTTCAAATACGTTGTTGCCTTCGTGGTCTTTGCGATTGACCCACCAGGTAAAATTGAGCAGCATTTTTTGGAAAATCTCCTCCAGAAAGGCCCGGTCTCCCTTTCCGTTGCGGCGCTTGTCTATCCAATACACCTTCCACGCAGCCCAGGCGTGCACAGGGGGATTTACGTCCGAAAAATTCCACTCGTAGGCAGGCAGTTGCCCGTTGGGGTGCATGTACCACTCGCGGGTGAGCAGGAGGAGTTGTTGCTTGGCAAAATGGGCATCCACGAGCGCGAGGGGCAGGCAGTGAAAGGCCAGGTCCCAGGCCGCGTACCAGGGATACTCCCATTTGTCGGGCATGGAGATAATGTCGGCATTGTTGAGGTGCTGCCAGCCGTGGTTGCGGCCCTGCTTGCGGCTTGCCGGAGGGGGCGGAAAAGCCGGATCGCCGCTCAGCCACTGCGAAATGTCGTAGAAATAATACTGCTTGCTCCAGAGCATACCTGCCAGCGCCTGGCGGTGCACCATCCGCTCGTCTGTCCCGGAAACATGGGTCTGTATCCGGGCATAAAAGTCATCCGCTTCCTGTTTGCGCCGGGCCATTACTGCGTCAAAATTTCCGAAAGGCGCCTGAAGCGCCCCTTCACAGAGGCGCAGGCGCAGGGTGGCAGAGCCGTTTCCGGCAATCGTCAGCGGATACACCGCCGAGGCTTTGGTGCCCCTTGCCTCCGGATTCAGGCTGTTTTCGCCGCCGATCAGCCAGTTATTGATCCCATCTTTGGCAGATCCGCTCATCGGCTGGCCGTACAGACGGAGGGTATTGGTTTCATTTTCGCAAAATGCCCACTCAGGATTACCATCTGCATACAAAAACATCTCCGGAAGCTCGCGATGCACAAGTGAAATGCCTTCCGGGGTCTGCGAAATCTCCGGTTTGTATGAATCTGTCCCCCATGACCAGGTGTTCCGGAACCAAAGGGTCGGCAACACCCACAGTTTAGCTGCATCTGCCCCCCGGTTTTCTATGCGGATACGGATCAGGATGTCTCCGGCATCAGCCTTCGCATATTCGATAAAAATATCGAAGTAACGCCCCTCCTCAAAGACGCCCGTATCTATGAGCTCATACTCTGGGTCCAGCTTGCTGCGCTTTCGGCTTTCGCGCACCAGTTGCTCATAGGGAAAAGGCGCCTGCGGATACTTGTAGAGCATCTGCATCCAGGCGTGTGAGGGCGTATTGTCGAGGTAATAATAATACTCCTTCACATCCTCGCCGTGGTTGCCTTCGGGGCCTGCGAGGCCGAAAATCCGCTCTTTGAGGATGGGGTCTTTGCCGTTCCAGAAGGCAGGCGCAAAACACAGGCGCTGCCCCTCGTCCGAAATGCCGCCGATGCCTTCTTCGCCCCAGCGCCAGGCTTTGGAGCGGGCATGGTCGTGAGGCGCATAGGCCCAGGCATTGCCGTCGGCGCTGTAATCTTCGCGGACAGTGCCCCATTGCCGGTCGGACAGGTAAGGCCCCCAGTTTCGCCAGGGTTTCCGGCCGCTATTGGCCTCTTCGATGCGGATTTGTTCAGACGTGTTCATACGTAGCTCAAAGATAAAAGCCTACGGTGCAATAACGCTACCTTGCGGGTGTCTGTTTGTGTGCAAAACGACAAAAGCCGGACTTTGCGGCCCGGCTTTGCTGTTTTTTGGGGTAAAATTGCCTGTTGCGGCGAATTTATTCGCTGAAATTGAATATGCACGGAGTGGCTCTGTATCTGAAATGCGTACGCATGCTCAGCGGGCTGCGACTCAAGTCGCCGCTACGGGAAAAGGCTTGTTTCGGGTCGGAGACCACTCACAAGCGAGAGCGCTCACAAGCGGTCGCGGTTTTCACGCAGCCTCCTGCTTCTGGGCGCGGGACTGCGTACGTGCGCGGCGGGCAGCCTCAAACTCTTCCTGCTGGCGCTTATAGGCCCGGCTGTCCGCCAGGATAAACCACACACCAGCCATTACAATCAGCAGGATCGCAGCAGAAATGACAATCTGAAGTGTTGTAAAAATCATATAGGTTCGTCCTTGGAGTTTGCTATAGGTAAGCTAATACTTTTTCACCGGAAATTCCAAATCCCGGATCGTATTTCTCTGCTTTTTTTCTATCGCCTGATACTCAAGGTTTTTTCCGGAGCAAATCCCGGTAGAGAAGCGGATCGCTAAGTACCTGTATAGCCACTTTCATGTCAGGGTCGTCTTTGAAGGAAGCCTCGATCACCCCTTCTTTGTAGTAAAAACGGTTGATAATCTCCAGACGCAGCAGACGTGAGATTTCTGTCTGATAGGTACGCAAATCCTGGCTTTTCTGCTCTTCCATCTGGCGGCGCAGGGCCACAATCTCGTCTTTCATCGCCTGATCGAAGTGCTCTTTTTTCAGGCGGGCCTCCAGCACATCGAGCTGCTGCTCGGCGGGCGTTTCGTAGGTAAATCCGCGCCGGGTGCACCAGTTCACAAACTGGCTGTACTCCGCTTCGTCGAGCGAAAAGCTGCGCACCTCGCCGATGCTGGTTTTATTGGCCACAAACTCCGACACAAAGTCGAAAATCAGCCCCTGCTCTTCCAGGGCGCGGACCACCGAGGGCCGTGCGGGGAGCGCCGCAGGCATATCCGGCTCTACCCCTCCGCCGTCATACACAGGACGTCCGTTGCGGGTAGTAAATGCCTTCACCAGGCTGTCGGGGATGCGCCCCTGCACGCCATCTGTCAGTTTGCCCGAGTAATCAATGGCCTGGATACAGCGGCCGCTGGGCGTATAATATTTGGCGATGGTAATTTTCATCTGGGTGCTGTTGGTCACAGGCCGCACATTTTGCACGAGGCCTTTGCCAAAGCTGCGCTGCCCTACGATCACGCCCCGGTCGAGGTCCTGGATAGAGCCTGCCACGATTTCGGAGGCGCTGGCGCTGCGGCTGTTGACCAGCACCACCAGCGGAATTTCGGTATCCACCGGAGAGCGAAGGGTGTAGAACATATTCTGTGACTCGCGCGCACGTCCGCGCATTTCCACAATTTTCTCGCCCTGGGGCATGAACACGTTGCACACATTCACAGCCTCGTCGAGGCGGCCTCCCGGATTAAAGCGCACATCCAGCACCACTCCTGCCAGGTCCGGATGGTCTTTTTTCAGGGCTGCCAGCGCATCGGCTACCTCTTTACCAGCATCCTGCATAAATCCGGAGAGCAGGATATAGCCAAATTTTTCGGTGGCCATGCCGTAATAAGGCACATTTTCCTGCTGCTCCTCCGTGCCGCCACGCACCACCGTAACACTCCGGGGGCTGTCTTCGCCCGGACGGCTGATGGTGAGCCTCACAGGCTTGCCTTTTTCGCCCAGCAGCAGGTTGTTGACCACTTCGCGGGTGCGGGCAGAGTCCACCACCTCATTGTCAATGCCTGTGAGGCGGTCGCCTACTTTGAGGCCTGCCAGGTCTGCCGGGCCGCCTTTATACAACTCCATCAGCACAAATACCCCCTTCCGCTGGTCCACCTCCGCACCGATGCCGCTGTATTGACCCGTATTGATCACGCGGGAGTCTTCGATGATACTTTCGCCGTAATAATTGGTGTAAGGATCGAGCGAAGCCAGCATGGCATTGATGGCCGTGCGCATCAGCGCTGTGGGGTCAGGCTCCTCCACATAGGCGGCATTTACCTCTGTATAGGTCTTCCCGAATATCTCCATGTTGCGCGAGATGTCGAAAAAATCATCGGTAGTCCAG
>RDXT01000208.1 GCA_004292985.1 Bacteroidota bacterium | reverse complement strand
CAGATGGCGGTGCTGAACACCAATACCCGCTACCTTCATCCGGCGATTCTGGACTTTACCGAAGAACTGCTGGCAACCCTTCCTCCGGAGCTTTCGGTGCTGCATGTGGTCAATTCGGGGAGCGAAGCCAATGAACTGGCGCTGCGCATGGCACAGGCTGTCACCGGACAGAAGGACATGATCGCCCTCGAAATTGGCTACCACGGCAATACAAATGGCTGCATTGCGATCAGTTCCTATAAATTTGACGGTAAAGGGGGTAAAGGTAAGCCGGAGCATACGCAGATTGTGCCCCTGCCCGACCCTTTCCGGGGTTTGTACCAGGGGGAGGATACGGGTGCCCGCTATGCCGCGCATGTGCAGGAAGCGGTGGATGCGATCCATGCGAAAGGCCGGGGCGTGGCGGGCTATATTGCGGAGAGTATCGTGAGTTGCGGGGGGCAAATCGAGTTGCCCGAAGGCTATCTGGCGCAGGCCTATGCCATAGCGCGAAAAGCCGGAGCTGTCTGCATCGCCGACGAGGTACAGGTGGGTTTCGGGCGGGTAGGCCGCCATTTCTGGGGCTTTGAATTGCAAGGGGTAGTTCCCGATATTGTAACGATGGGCAAGCCTGTGGGCAATGGCCATCCGCTGGGGGTGGTCGCCTGTACGCGGGCCGTGGCCGACGCTTTCGCCAATGGCATGGAGTATTTTAATACCTTCGGCGGCAATCCGGTGTCCTGCGCCATCGGACTGGAGGTGCTGAGGGTGATCCGCGAAGAGGGCTTGCAGGAAAATGCCTTTCGCGTGGGCGAGTTTTTGAAAGCGGAGCTGAATGCGCTCAAACCGCGTTTTCCGCTGATCGGCGATGTGCGCGGCCAGGGCTTTTTCCTGGGTATGGAACTCGTGGAGCCGGGTAAAGTCCCAGCCACAGCCAAAACTGCCTATTTAGCCGACCGCATGAAACGCCACGGCATCCTGATGAGTGTGGACGGTCCGCAGAACAATGTGCTGAAAATCAAGCCCCCCATGTGTTTTTCGATGGAAAACGCTGAGATGCTGCTGAGGTATCTGGAAAAAGTGATGGGAGAGGATGTGATGCGGGGGTGAGGGCTGTTGCATTATTGAGAACGCTAACTTTACTTTAAGCATGAAAAAAGAATTCTGGCTCTCCACCCTAATCAGTCTGGCATATCTGGTTCTTGGATTCCTGTTACTTCATTATGGATTAGTAGAGTATGGATTATCTATTTTTGTTTTTCTGCCATTTATATTAGGCTATTTGTTCGGACGGAATACCCTTAAAAAGGCAAGTCTGTATGGACTGATTTTTTCGTTTGTGACTTTTTTTATTTTACTCCTCGCAGGGGGCCTGGAAGGGATGGTCTGCATTTTAATGGCTTTGCCGATAGTCATACCTGCCATTCTGTTAGGGATTGGATTACGAAGGCTGTTAAATAAAACGGATAAAAAGCCGGATGATATTGTCCGTCAATCTCTCTTTCCGCTGTTTCTGTTTCTGGGGCTTGGGTTGTTAGAAAAAGAATTAACCCCCAATGACACAAAAATCATTTCCGTTCAGTCAGAAATTGTACTCCCCTATACGACAATGGAGGTGTATGAAGCGATCAAATCGGTTGATACCATGATTGCAGAAAAACCCTTTTTAATGAGACTTGACTTGCCCGTTCCCAACAAATGTGTGCTGGAAAAAGAAGAAGTCGGCGGACTGAGAACCTGTTATTTTAGTGGCGGCACCATTACCGAAAAGATCACAGAGCTTGAAAAAGGGAAAATCCTGCGAATGGATGTGATTGATTATCAATTGACTGGCAGGAAATGGCTTGGGTTCAAGGAGGCTGTCTATTATTTTGAACCAGCAGGAAAAGACAGCTGCAAACTTACCCGGGAAACCACCTATACCTCTGTGCTGACACCGCGTTTTTATTGGGAACCTCTTGAAAAAACAGGTATTCAACAGGAGCACGGCTATGTATTTGACAACCTCAAAAACGACCTCGCAAAGGCATATGGAAGCAGATAAAAAATCCACCTCTCCCACGACCATAGACGCATATATCGCCGACTTTCCTGGAGAAACCCGCGTGTTACTGGAACAGGTACGGTCCACCATCCGCGAGCATGCGCCCGGTGCACAGGAAAAAATCGGCTACGGTAACCCCACCTTTACCCTCGAAGGAAACCTGGTGCATTTTG
>RDXT01000600.1 GCA_004292985.1 Bacteroidota bacterium | reverse complement strand
ACCTGCGGCAAAATAACTGAACATATGTAAAAGCCATTCTCTCCGGCTTTCGGGCTGGGAAGAATCCTCCAGGTACATGAGTACCTGCCGGGCCGTATGTGCCTTCCAATCCCGCATAACTGATTCAAGGTAAAAAGGCTCATTGCAACTTAAAATCGCATGCAGGTGATTCGGCATGATGGTATATGCATGTATCTGCAGCCCTTTGTGTTCCTGGCAGTAGCGCCAGCTCTCCAATACAATGTCGCGATATACCCTACGGCTGAATAAATCTACCCAACCGACTACCGTGCACGTCACATAGTTTAGTCCCTGCTGGTCTCTTATTTTATATCTTGAACTCATATAAAAGCGATATCAGGCAAAATAATGTAATTTTCCGCTCACCACAAGGGGCGGAGCCCCACAGATACTACACTCAGGGCACAGCCCTGCGCGAGCAAAGCGAGCAATCGCCAAGCAATCGCTGGCGCGAGGCTGTGCCTCGAGTCAACTATCCAGCGGGCTATGCCTGCACACACATACAGGGGCGAAGCCCCGCAGATACTACACTCAGGGCTCAGCCCTGCGCGAGCAAACGCCGAACAAACGCTGGCGCGAGGCTGCGCCTCGAGTCAGCTATCCAGCGGGCTATGCCCACCCACACATACAGGGGCGAAGCCCCGCAGATACTACACTCAGGGCACAGCCCTGCGCGAGCAAATGCCGAACAGACGCTGGCGCGAGGCTGTGCCTCGAGTCAGCTATCCAGCGGGCTACGCCCGCCCACAAAAAATACATTTCCACTTCCCCTTACAACCTCTTCCCGCATTATCCGTACCTTGAAAAAACAGATAAATCCGCTATCATTGCATGAAAAGAGACTGACTCCACTTGTAGCTATATATTATGCAGAATCCGAAAATCCTTTGGGTAGATGACGAAATCGAGCTTCTGAAAGCGCACATGATGTTTTTGCGCGAAAAAAGTTTTGATGTTTCCTCCGCCAGCAACGGGATAGATGCCCTCGAAATGATCCGGCAGGAACCCTATGACATTGTGTTTCTGGACGAACAAATGCCGGGTATGGACGGTCTGACGGTGCTCAATGAAATCCAGCAGATACGCCCCAACACGCCCGTGATCATGATCACCAAGTCCGAAGAGGAGCATATCATGGAAGATGCCATCGGTGCCCGCATCGCCGACTATCTCATTAAACCGGTAAAACCTACCCAGATTCTGCTGGCCTGCAAAAAGATCCTCGAAAACAAAAAACTCGTTACCGCCAAAGTCAATTCGGACTACCAGCAGGATTTCCGCCACATTGCCATGCAGTTTTTTGAAGACAACGACCATCTGCAATGGATGGACCTCTACAAAAGACTCATGCTCTGGGAAGGGAAAATGGAGGAAAATGAGGACAAAAGCATGGAGGAAGTGCTGACCAACCAGCTCGCTGAGGCCAACATGAACTTCGGGCGATTTGTCAGCCGCAACTACCTCGACTGGATTCACAGCAAACGCATAGACGAGCGGCCCATGCTTTCGACGGATGTGATTCCGTACTCTGTGCTGCCGCACCTGGGCCAGGGCTACGAAAGTGTGTTTTTTATCCTCGTGGACTGCCTGCGTTTCGACCAGTGGAAGGCCTTCGAACCGATCATTTCCGAATCGTTTTATATTACGCAGGAGCAATCCTATTACGCAATCCTGCCCACAGCGACCCAATACGCCCGCAACTCGATCTTCGCCGGGATGATGCCGCTGGAGATTTCGAAAAAATACCCGAAATACTGGCTAAACGACGATGACGAAGGAGGCAAAAACCTCCACGAAGCAGACTTTCTACGCGAGCAACTTGCCCGTCACAAAGTGGCCGCCCGACACAGCTACCATAAGGTGATCACAAATGACGAAGGAAAACTCCTCGCCGACAATGTGCTTAACCTGATGAATAATGAGCTTAACTTCCTCGTATTCAACTTTATAGATCTGCTTTCGCACTCCCGCACGGAGATGAATATTATCCGGGAGCTGGCGCCCAACGAAGCGGCTTACCGCTCGATCTCCCGCTCCTGGCTGGAATATTCGCCCCTGCTGCGGATCCTGCGCACCCTGGCCCGCCGCAATGTCAAGGTGATCCTCACGACAGACCACGGCACCATGCGCGTAAAACGTCCGGTCCGGATCATTGGCGACCGCACCACCACCACCAACCTCCGCTATAAGCAGGGCAAAAACCTCAACTACGACGAGGCATCCAAGCACCTGTTTACGGTCCGGAACCCCGAAGACGCGCTCCTGCCCCGCAGCAATGTAAGCTCAAGCTATGTGTTTGCGACAGAAGACTATTTCTTCGCCTACCCCAACAATTACAATTATTACGTCAACTACTACCGCGATACCTTCCAGCATGGCGGCGTGAGTCTTGAGGAAATGATTGTACCGATCGTGGAACTGACCCCCAAAGGCCGTTAAAGTTCCCGGATCTTGATGTTGCGGAAGGATACCCGGTCTCCGTGGTCCTGGAGGGCGATATGGCCTTTCTTCGCGCGTGCATAGGCAGGCATCTGGGCAAATTTGCTCTTCTGAAACAGCGCCTCCCACTCAGGGGAGCCAAGTTCGTATTCGACCACCTTATATCCGTTGAGCCAGTGCTCCACATGCCCCCGGTTGACGAGGATGCGGGTTTTATTCCATTCTCCCACCGGATTCAGGGCCTCAAATGCAGGTGCATGAAGGTCGTAGTTTGAACCGCTGCGGTGCGAAGCCCATTTTTTATCCGGATGCCTGAGGTCATCGAGCAACTGGTATTCGGGGCCGCTTTGCCATACGGTCTGAAGCTCTGAGGATTCAGTAACCAGGTAAAACACGCCGCTGTTGCCGCCAGACGCGATTTTCCATTCGATGCTGAGTTCAAAATTCTCATACGTGCCCGTGGTAATGATGTCTCCGGCGCGGTCTTTTACGAGCTGAAGGGTGCCCGCTTCTGCCTTCCAGCCATCTGAAATCTTGTCGGAGCGAAAATTTCTCCAGCCCTGGGTGCTTGTTCCGTCAAAGAGAAGCTTCCAGCCTGCCGCCAGTTCCGCAGGACTAAGGGTATTGGAAGCGGCTTCGGGTGCGGGTCCCGCCGGAGGGGTCAGGGCCGTTTCCGGAAGCACATTCAGGCTGTACCATGCCTCGGTGGACCAGAGCGAATGGCCCGATTGGCTGACAAAAGGGTCGGTGATATGGAGATACAGCGCCTGACCAGCCTGCATAGCGTCGAGGACCAGATAGGCGGACTTCCGGTCTTCGGAAAGGTATATACGCTTGATATTCAATGCAGTACGACTGGTATCTGTGGCATTGTTTGAGAGCGAACGCGCCGTAACGGACCAGTCCGAAGCCTCCGCGACATAGGTAGCCGCCAGAGGTTCCGTAAATCTGACCTCCACTCCATTGGCATAGGCGCGAACGGAATGCATCTCAAAAACGGGCGTGTCGCGGGGAATCAGGCGAACAAATCCGCTGGCCGATGCTCCGGGTATAGAAGAACCGCCTACCAGCAGGCTGCCGTCCGTTTGGGGCTGAATAAGCGATCCGGCGACAGGCAATCCTTCGGAAAAACGGAATACTGCTCCCTGCCACTGGCCCCGAACCTGCTCTGCGGATATGCGGCACAGCCCTCCGCTGACCAGATCGGCACAGATCATTTGTCCGGCATAAGGCCCCTGCGCCAGCTGGCTTACCTCTCCGGGAGCCGGACAGAGGTATTCGGGCAGCCATATCTGGCTTTCGCTGCTGCCCCCGGCGCTCAAAAAGCGAAGCTGACCGCCCTGTCCCTGTAATCCCGCCAGCGAAGCCAGCAGAGATGAGGCAGGTCCGGCACTCAGATAGAGCAGCGGCAGCTGTGTTTCGCTGAAGAGTTTTGCGGATCCATCGGGCTGAAATGCATACACGCGCCCGCCTTTTCCCTGGCGAAATCCTCCATACCATACGCCATCTGACCCGGTGAGGGCCATCGCCTGGCTTGTCGCATCCAAAGGCCAGCCCGAGGCTACGCTCCTGTATTCATCCGCCACACGGTCGCCGGTCCAGTCAACTAATTTGGTAAGTTCCTGTCTCTGAAGTACATACAAGGTATCTTTATACATCTTCATCCCTCCGGGCGAGTCGAGTCCTTTGGCAGCAGTTATCGTTTTTCCGCCCAGATTCGCCTCTATTTTGCCCAGGGCTTCTCTTTTCAGGGTCCAGTAGTTGCCACTGGCGTCCCGCTCAAAGGCGGCGATATCAGTATCGCTTTCCATCAGGGGTTCGAGGCGATAGGCAGGGTGCAGGCCCGCCAAGGGGTAGCCATCGCCGGGGATAGCTCTCGCATGGGGAGAGTACACCCGCCGGAGACCGGGCTGATAGTCCTGGAGTTCGGCGTTATCGCAGGTAAATAGTTCCTTGGGTATCACCAGATGGCTCTGAATGCCTGCGATATACCAGGACCATTCGAGGATTTCTTCTCCCTGCGGGTTAAAATAGGTCAGCAGAAAGGGGTGCGCTCCTTTAGGGAGGTTCAGTTGAAACTCATTGATGGCGCCTTCCGGGCTCATTTGGGCGTATGCCACCATCAATCCGTCTATTTCGAGGCGGAAGGCCCCTCCTGATACGATCCGGAAGCGGATGCTGTCGCTCTGGCTGAGGTTCAGATTGCCCCGCAGCTCCATCAGGATGCCTGAAGAAACCAGCGGGCGGGTATCGAGGAAATTCACTACCGGAACGATGTCTTTGCGGTTGGGCAACTGGCCCGGCAGAAGCTCCGGAATGTCGGGGCCGCTGGCGCGCACCTGATATACATGCAGGCTGATGCCGGGCTGGGAGGAGGTCTGCGCCGGGAGGATACCCAGAGCGAGTGTAGCCAGAAGGAGGAGGATAGGTCGAAACATGTTCATCGTAGCTTTGCGACAAAGTTGTGCCCCTGCCACGAGAATATCAACGATTAAGTATGCTCCGGAGGCTAAGCGTGATCAAAATTACGATTCCTCCGGCGATTGCCCAGTTTCCGGGTCGTTCGCCATAGAAAAAAAAGACCCACATGGGGTTAAGCACCGGCTCGATCATGCCGAAAAGGGAGGTTTCGATTGCCAGAATCCGCCGCAGACTGAAGGTGAACAAGCCGTAGGCAATACCCAGTTGAAAAGTGCCCAGATAGGCGAGCATCAGCCAGTCGGGACCTGTGGGCAGACCTCCCTGCAAAGCCAGAGGCATACAGGCCAGAGACAGCACAAGATTGCCCCCCAAAATGGCGCTGGCCTGATGTGTGGGGGTGTTTAGCTTTTGAATGAGGGTAAATGCCGAGAGCACAGCCCCCGAAAGCAGGGCCAGAAGGTTGCCTGTCATGTGGCCCGGCGCTGCCTCGTCGAGAAAAAAGAGCGCCATCCCTGCCATACAAAACAGCAGGGTGATCACATGCGCGCGGCGAAGCGGAATGCGAAACAACATCGGCTCCAGCAGCAGTATATATATAGGAGCCGTAAATTGAAGGAAAATGGCATTGGCGGCGGTGGTGAGCTTGGTCGCCATCACAAACAGAAAGGTACACAGGGCATAGAGCAACGCATTGAGCAGCGAAAGGCGGTTGAAGCGCAGGGCCTCTTTGCGGAAGATCAGGAAAAAAGCCAGGGCAGCAAAGAGTGCGCGAAAGGCACATAAACCCCAGGCATCGAGCGAGATAAGCTTAATAAAGACACCGCCGGTACTCCATAAGACCGCTGCGGCGAGAATGGCAAGAATCCCCTGCCTTCGTTCGATAGGTGAAATGTCGCTGATCGGATTCATCGGCTGCAAAGCAAGTATATAAGGAGATATAATTCAATGTAAAAAGCATTTACTCCCGAAATGACCGGACTTGCATAGGATTAAAGTAGAATATTTTGATTTTGGGGGTATTTTTTATCAATTTTTTACAATTTATGTGGCATTTATCCGAAAAATATTTAGTTTTGCCCATTCTTAAACACAATTTCTCGTATGAATCCCAGATACAGAGCTATTGAAACAATCCTGAGCCGTCCACCGCAAGCCCCGGTTGACCAGTCGCGCCGCCCCAGCGAGATGTTTGGAGAGCATGTCTTCAATCGCAAGATGATGAAGCATTATCTTTCCAAAGAAACTTATGTAGCCCTGAAAGAGACAATCGAAAAAGGAGCTACCCTGAATGAAACGATCGCTGGTCCTGTGGCCAACGCGATCAAAGCATGGGCCATGGACAAAGGTGCAACGCACTACACCCACTGGTTCCAGCCGCTTACGGGCCGCACGGCAGAGAAGCACGATTCTTTCCTCGAACTCTCTGACGACGAAGCTATTGACAAATTTTCGGGCAGAGAGCTGAGCCAGCAGGAGCCAGATGCTTCTTCTTTCCCTTCCGGTGGTCTGCGTCACACCTTCGAGGCTCGTGGCTATACTGCCTGGGATTGCAGCTCTCCGGTGTTCATTTTCGAGACCACCTACGGCAAAACGCTCTGCATCCCCACGATCTTCGTTTCTTACACCGGCGAAGCGCTCGACTTCAAAATTCCGCTTCTGAAGTCTATGGCGATGCTGGACAAAGCTGCCACATCTGTTGCCAAGTACTTTGATCCGGGCGTAAAGCGCGTAGTTGCCACCCTCGGACCAGAGCAGGAGTATTTCCTCATCGACCGTCTGTACTATGAGCTGCGCCCTGACCTGCAACTGGCAGGCCGCACCCTGTTTGGCCGCCCTTCTGCCCGTGGCCAGCAGCTCGAAGACCACTACTTCGGATCGATTCCTGAGCGCGCTTTCGCCTTCATGAACGAACTGGAGCAGGAAGCTCACCGCCTCGGCATTCCGCTCAAAACCCGTCACAACGAAGTGGCACCTGCTCAGTTTGAGTGTGCGCCCCAGTTTGAAAACCTCAACGTGGCCATTGACCACCAACTGATGTGCATGGACCTGATTGACCGCGTTGCGCGCAAGCACAACCTGGCCGCTCTGCTCCACGAGAAGCCTTTTGCCGGTATCAACGGCTCGGGTAAGCACAACAACTGGTCTATGGGCACCGACAACGGCAAAAACCTGCTGTCTCCCGGCCACAATCCCGAAGAGAACCTGATGTTCCTCACCTTCTTCGTGTGCGTGATCAAGGCCGTGTATGACCATGCAGATCTGCTGCGTGCTTCCATCGCTTCTGCTCCCAACGACCACCGTCTGGGTGCAAACGAGGCCCCTCCTGCCATTATCTCTGTGTTCGTAGGCTCACAGCTCTCCAAAATCCTCGACGATGTGGAAGCTCCGCCCCGCCGCAAGAAAAATGAAAAGAGCAGCGACCTGCTTCACCTGGGCATCGCCGAGATTCCCGCGCTGCTGATGGACACCACCGACCGTAACCGTACCTCTCCTTTCGCCTTCACCGGCAACAAATTCGAGTTCCGCGCCGTCGGCTCTTCTGCCAACAGCTCCAACCCGATGACCATCCTGAACATTATCGTGGCCCAGGTGCTGCAGGAGTTCAAGGAAACGGTGGATGGCAAAATCAAGCGTGGCCGTAACAAAGAAGCGGCTATCCTCGATGTGGTGCGTGACTATATCACTGCCTCCAAAAACGTGCGTTTCGAAGGTGACGGCTACAGCGACGAGTGGGTGGAAGAAGCTGCCCGCCGCGGTCTGTCCAACATCAAGAAAACACCTGCCTCTCTCGATGCCTATGTGTCTGAGAAGTCGCTGAAACTCTTCACAGAGGCCGGAATCTTCACCAAAGAAGAACTCCACGCCCGCCACGAGGTATTGCTGGAAAGCTATATCAAGCGTGTGGAGATCGAAGCCGATCTGATCGAAGACCTTTCCACCACCCAGATCCTGCCTGCTGCGCTGAAATACCAGCGTGAGCTGCTCGAAACAGTGGAAGGCGCTCAGGAGGCTAAACTCAGCAAAGATGCTTACTCAGCTTCGCTGGAACTGGCCGAAGAAGTAGGTAAACTGACCTCTGCGATCCGCTCCGGAAACAAAGCGATGGAAAAAGCCCGCCACGGCATCGAAAGCCTCGCTACCCGTGAGAAGGCCATCGGCTGGGCTGAGCAGGTGCTGCCATACTTCGACTCTATCCGCGCTGCGGTTGACGGTCTCGAAGGGCTCGTTCCTGACGAGTACTGGCCGCTGCCAAAATATCGTGAGATGCTGTTTATCAAGTAATTGC
>RDXT01000599.1 GCA_004292985.1 Bacteroidota bacterium | reverse complement strand
TGTTGTGCGGCGCTTCGGCAAGCTCAGCGACCGCGATTTTGGAACCTGTCCCCTGTTCCCTGTAAACTGATCCCTGTAACCTGAACCCTGTAAAGTATGCTACGTAACTATTTCAATATTGCCCTGCGCAACCTGCTCAAAAACAAAGCGTCTTCCCTGATCAATGTGGCGGGGCTGTCGCTGGGTATTGCGGCATGTCTGCTGATTACGCTCTACGTTTGGGATGAACTGAGCCATGACCGCTTTCACCCCAACTATTCTCACATCTACCGGATCACGGAGAAACAGCAGCAGGCGACAGGCCTTTTTACGGTAGCTGTTACACCGGGTCCGCTGGCGGCGGCTCTGGCCTCTGATTTCCCGGAGATTGCCCGGACTACCCGGATCGGGAACTGGCAGGGTCTGCTGAGCTATGGAACACAGTCTGCCGAAGCGGAAGAGATGCTGATTGTGGATGCATCGTTTTTTCAGATGTTTAACTTCCCGCTGCTGGCCGGAAATGCAGAGACAGTGTTTCGCAGCCCGGATGAAGTGATTGTGACAGAGGCATTTGCCATCGGTTTTTTTGGGGAAGACTGGAGGCAGAAGGATGTGCTGGGTAAGGTATTTGCCTTCGGGCAGGGGCAGACCCTGACCCTGGTGGGCGTCGCAAAAAATCCTCCTGCACAGTCGGGCATTCAGTTTGATGTGCTGCTGCCCTTTGCCTACCTGGACCGTTACGATGAATGGAGCGGCAAATGGAGCAGCAACAGCTATCACACATATATCCAGCTAAACCCGCTGGCCGATGGCAGCCCAGCTGACGGAGCCGCTTTCGAACAGAAAATACAGAAGCAACTGAGCGTGTACCATGCAGATACGAGTACCCTGATGCAGTTGCAGCCTCTTTCCGACATCTACCTTCGCTCTCATTTTGATTTTGGTACGGATTGGGGCAAACGGGGTGAAATCATATATATCCGCATACTGGCGGGGGTGGGCCTGAGTGTGCTGCTGATCGCCATGATCAACTTTATCAATCTGGCTACGGCGCGGGCCTCCCAGCGGACGCGGGAAGTGGGAATCCGCAAGACCATTGGTGCCCGGCGCGGGGGGCTGGTGCTTCAGTTCTGGCTCGAAGCCTTGCTGATGACATCGGTCTCACTGGGAGTGGCGATTTTGCTGGCGGAGATTCTGCTGCCGCTGCTCACGCTGCTCTCGGGCAAGGTTCTCGAAATCCCGTACCAGAATCCCCTGTTTGTCCTGGGCCTGCTGGGGCTGGCGGCCTTGCTGAGCCTGCTTACCGGCCTTTATCCGGCCTTTGTGATCTCTGCCTATCGCCCTGCCTGGACTTTCCGCAGCGAAAAAAAGACCGGACACAGTCTCAGGCGCTCACTGGTCGTGTTGCAGTTTACCCTCTCGGTGTCACTGGCCATCAGCAGCCTGATCATGTATCAGCAACTGGGCTATATCCAGCACACCCAGCTGGGATTTGATCAGTCTCATCTGATGTTCCTGCGCATCAAAGGCGATCTGAAGGGAAATGCGTCCCTGCTGAAGGCAGAAATGGCCAACGTGCCGGGGATAGACAAGGTCGCGCTGGCAACCAGCAACCTCGTAGATGTCGGCAATTCCAGCGGTATCGAATGGGAGGGGCAGACACCGGGCCAGGAGCTTCTGGTTACGCAGATGAATGTAGATGCAGATTTTGTACCTGTAACGGGGCTTTCGCTGGTGACAGGCCGCAGTTTTTCCACTCAAAATCCCGCAGACACTTCCTCCCTCAGCGCCGCTTATATGATCAATGAAACGGCAGCGGCCAAAATGGGCTGGACGCCCGAATCGGCTCTGGGTAAAAAAGTGAACTTCTGGGGACTGCCCGGTGTCATCATCGGCGTGGTAAAAGACTTTCATTTCAGGCCCCTGCGCAGCTCCATCGAGCCTTTTATCTTCCGCTTCAGACCCAAAGAATTTTACTTTACCCTCCTGCTGAAAACCGAAGCGGGCGCTGGTCAGGCGACGATCGAAAATATCGCCTCCGTGTATAAAAAACTGGACCCTGTCAACCCGGTCAGCTATGGATTTGTAGAGGAAAAACTGGACGCGCAGTACCAGTCCGAGCGACGCACCGCATATGTGATCATGAGTTTCACGGCACTGGCCCTCCTGATCTCCTGTCTTGGTCTGCTGGGCCTCACCCTTTACACCACAGACCAGCGCACCAAAGAAATCGGTATCCGCAAGGTCCTGGGAGCCAGTGTCGCCTCCGTAGTCGCCCTGCTGAGCGCCGATTTCCTGAAACTGGTCCTTATCGCTATCGTAATCGCTTCACCCTTAGCTGCTTACCTCATGCATCAGTGGCTCCAGGACTTCGCCTACCGCATCGAAATCCAGTGGTGGATGTTTGCCGCAGTGGGCCTCATGGCCGTGGCAATCGCCTTTCTGACCGTGAGCGCACAGAGTATAAGGGCGGCCATAGCCAATCCGGTAAACAGCCTGCGCAGCGAGTAGAGAGAGACGCAAGTCGTAAGACACAAGATGTGAGACGCAAGATGTGAGACTGGAGACTGTTGTGCGGGGGTTCGAGAGCCTCACCCACCGCAGTTCTGAACCCTGAAAACTGTTCCCTGTAAACTGATCCCTGATCCCTGTAACCTGAACCCTGATGTTTACCCTCATCCTCGCCTTCCGAAGCCTCTGGCGCAGCCGGCTTTACTCCCTGCTTAATCTGGCGGGGCTGGCTACAGGCATGGCAGCAGCTATGCTGATTGCGCTCTGGGTGCAAAATGAGCTGCGCTTTGACCGCTACCACGAGCGAAGTGAACACCTGTGGCGGATCAATACCGATCTCAAAATCAGTGCTGACGAGACCTGGCACTGGGGCAATACGCCGCTGAACATTACCCAGCTCTGTGAAAAGGTGCCCGGTATCACGGCCAGCACGCAACTGCTGGGCAGCATGGAACAGACCCTGGTGGTGCAGACAGAGAAGGATCGTTTTGCGGTGGATAAATTTGGCTATGTCTCTCTCAACTGGTTCGAGATGTTTGACTATGCGTTTGCAGAGGGCAGCGCTGCCGGATTTGGAAGCCAGCCTCATGAACTGATGCTGACCGAAAGCCTGGCCCGCACCTTGTTTGGTACAGAGCCTGCCAAGGGAAAAATCCTCCGCATAGACTCGGTCAACTACACTGTGTATGCGGTGCTGCGCGACAACCGCCCGGAGTCGAGCTTCCGCCAGGAACTGCTGATGCCTGTCGAGGCGCACCTGAGCAAAAAAGACAACCGCGAGCACGATGCAGGCTGGGAAAATTTCAATTACACCACCTTTGTAGAGGTAAATCCGGCGGTTTCTTCCACCAGCGTCGCAGAACAATTAACCCGCGAACTCCAGTCGGCCAAAAGCGACTCCAGCGTTACCCTGAAGCTCGCCGCACTGACAGAACTTCACTTCGATCAGAGCCTGACGATAGATGAATTTGAGAAGGGAAATAAAAAGTCGGTCGCCATATTTGCCCTCGTAGGCATCCTGATCCTCTGCATGGCGGCCATCAACTATGTGAGCCTCGCTACCGCCCGTGCCCAGTCGCGTGCGCGGGAGGTGGGCATTCAGAAAATGGTAGGAGCGGGCACGGGGCAGCTATTCAGCCGCTTTTTGTACGAATCGGCCTTGCTGATCAGTCTTTCGGGCCTGCTGGCGATGCTGGTAGTGCAGGCGGCGCTGCCCTGGTTTGAGCAGCTGAGCGGCCGCAACTTTGAGCTGACATTCAGCACGCCCTTGCCCTGGCTGCTGCTGGCAGGCTGCATCACTGTGGGCATTGTGCTGGCGGGTGTGTATCCTGCCGTGGTGCTGGCCCGTTTTCGTCCCCTGGAGGTGCTGCGAGGCAATGCCCGGAGCGGCAGACGGTCCTGGTTCCGGCAGGGGCTGGTTGTGAGCCAGTTTGCGGTCGCGGTGGCGCTGCTGTTTTGCACGTTGGTGATCTCCGCACAAAGAAGCTATATCGCCAGCAGTGAAATGGGCTACGATCGGGAGCATGTGTTTAGCTTCGAGCTGGGCTGGCGCCTGCGCAGCGCGCTCGGTCCGGAGCGTGTGCGCCGCATCGGCGAGCAACTGCGCAGCGAAAGTTCGATTGCCGATGTCGCCGTGGCCAACGGCTCTCCGGTACATATCATCAGCACCCACAGCGGTTCGGTCAGGTTTAATGGTCTGCCCGAAGACGCCCAGCCTACCGTGTCTCAGATTTCGGCAGATGCACATTTTGCCCGCCTCTTTCAACTGGAAATGGCAGACGGGCGCTGGTTTGATGCCACAAAAAGTGAAGACCTGCGCAATGTCGTGCTCAATGAAACCGCCGCCCGCCAGCTCGGACTTCCCCAGCCCTGGGTAGGTCAGCGATTCGGATTTCAGGGAGAAGAAGGGCAGGTGATCGGCATTGTGAAAGACTTTCACTTTCTGCCCCTGCGCGACAACATCAGCCCCCTTGTGATCAACTATTACCCCAACTCCTGGAGCAGTTTTTTCATTAAAACCCAGCCGGGAAGGGCCAGAGAAGCCGTAGCAGCCGCAGAGCGCATCTGGAAAGAGGCCCTGCCCGCGCATATTTTCGCCTATTCTTTTCTCGAAGACGATTTCGACCGCATGTACCGCTCTGAGCAACAGGCGGGGCTGCTTTTCAACTGCTTTGCGGGCATTGCGATCTTCATTTCCTGCCTCGGCCTCTTCGGACTGGCTGTATTTGTAGCCGCTCAGCGCACCCGTGAGATCGGTATCCGCAAGGTGCTGGGGGCCAGTGTCGCCTCCGTGGTCGCTCTGCTGAGCGCCGACTTCCTGAAACTGGTTCTTGTGGCCATTGTAATCGCTTCACCTTTAGCTGCTTACCTCATGCATCAGTGGCTCCAGGACTTTGCCTACCGCATCGAAATCCAGTGGTGGATGTTTGCAGCGGCGGGCCTCATGGCCGTGGCGATCGCCTTTTTGACCGTGAGTACGCAGAGTATAAGGGCGGCTGTAGCTAATCCGGTAAAGAGCCTGCGCAGCGAGTAGAGTGAGACGCAAATCGTAAGACACAAGACACAAGACACAAGATGTGAGACTGGAGATTGAACCCTGAAAACTGTTCCCTGTTCCCTGTCATCTGTTCCCTGTCATCTGTTCCCTGTAAACACTATGCTTAAAAACTATTTCAACATCGCCTGGCGAAACCTCAGTACGCATAAGCGGTTTAGCGCCATCAACATATTTGGGCTGGCGCTGGGTACTGCCTGCTGCCTCTACATCCTGCTCTATGTGCGCGATGAGTACAGCTATGACGCGCACCATGCCGGTGGGGAGAGGACATACCGCATTACTTCGACCCTGGGCACGGGCGATGGGGTCAGAGCGATGGCTACCTGCTCTCCGCCCATTCCGGGGGTGATGAAGCGCGAGTTTCCGGAAGTGGAGGAGGTGACGCGTTTTGTGAGCATGTTCGGGAGTGCGCAGCAGTTGTTTCGCTATGGAGAAAAAGTGTTTTATGAAACGGATGGCCTGTATGCCGACTCCAGTTTTTTTCACATGTTTTCGTATCACTTTGTCTATGGAAGTCCTGAGCATGCGCTTGCTGCGCCGATGAATATCGTACTGACCAGGGAAACTGCGCTGAAGTTTTTTGGCGAAGGCGATCCTGTGGGTAAGGTACTTGAAATGGAAACCGGGGAAGGGCGCAGGAATTTTACGGTAACGGGCGTCATTGATCATAGCCTGGGCAAAAGCCATATCAAGGCACATTATTTTGTTTCGATGGACAGCGGCGGAATCGGATCTTATGCCATGACCAACGATGAATGGTCGGGCAATAATTTTACCAATGCCTATATCAGACTCCGCCCCAACGCAGCCCTATCCAGTGTTGAGGCAAAGCTGCCGGATTTTCTGGAGCAGCATGCAGGTGAGCAGATGCGCCGCCGCAACCTGATGAAAAAACTCGGTTTGCAAGCCCTGAGCAGCATCCATACCACGACCGGATTTGATGTAGAGCCGACCAAACCCGCTTCTCAGACTTTACTTTCCATCCTGATGGGCATTGCGGGGCTGATCCAGTTGATTGCCTGCATCAATTTTATGAATCTCTCTACGGCACGGGCAGCAAGGCGCGCACGCGAAATAGGCATCCGCAAGGTGGTGGGTGCGGCAAGGGGGGCGCTGATCGGGCAGTTTCTGAGCGAATCGCTGGTGATTTCTTTTCTGGCGATGTGCGTGGCGCTTCCCCTTGTGATGCTGATGCTTCCCTACCTCAATGAAATGACGGGCGTGATCTTGTCGGGAAGTTTTGTTGCGGAAGGCCAGGTATGGCTGGGGCTTTTGCTCCTGAGCACACTGACCGGATTGGTGGCGGGCAGTTATCCTGCGCTGTATTTGTCTGGTTTTCAGCCTATTAAGATACTGAAAAATAACAATCTGTTTTCCGGTTCGAAGCATAAGCCTGGTATTCAGTTGCGACAGGTACTGGTGGTGTTTCAGTTTGTGCTCGCCATCGCCCTGATTATGAGTGTGGTGGTCATCCGCTCGCAGCTGATGTACATCCGGCAGATGGACCTTGGGTTTAAGCCGGGTCAAAAAATCGTCATTCCTTTCCGCACGGCCGAAGCCATGCAGCACTCCCGGAGCTATCGCGATGCTGTGCAGCAACTCCCTGAGGTACAGGAGGTTTCGCGGGCAAATAACTATCCCAGCCAGTTCATTTTTAATGACCAGAATTTCTACCGGCAGGGCAGCGACATGAATGCCTCCCGGAACATCCAGTTTATGCAGACAGATGCGTCTTTCAGAAAAAGCTTAGACATCAGCCTGCTGGCAGGGAGAGATTTTGCGCCCGGTGATTCGGCAGACAGGGTGATGCTCAACGAAGCTGCACTCGATGCGCTGGGAATTCCGGTGGCGGAGGCTGTGGGGCAGCATTTGTTTTCCGACAGAGAAAGCGGCCGGATGGAAGTTGAGATCGTGGGGGTAATGAAAAACTTTCACTTTCATTCTCTGTACAGCGAGGTCAGTCCTTTTATGATTTGGTATTCGGACAGCGATTTTCACAGCCAGCTGATCCTTAAAGCGGAAGCCCGCGACTACACAAAGCTGCTTGCCCAACTGGAATCAGCCTGGAAGACAGAGGTGCCATCGGTGCCTTTCGAATACACCTTTATTGATGCGGAGGTACAGAAGTTGTATGAGGCAGACCGCCGTCTCTCTGCGATCATCAACACATTTACCTTTCTCACCATCCTGATTTCCTGCCTCGGGCTTCTGGGTCTGGCGATGTTCACGGCCGAGCGGCGCACCAGAGAGATTGGCATCCGCAAGGTGCTGGGGGCTTCGGTCACCTCGCTGGTGGGCCTTTTGTCCAAAGACTTTCTCCTGCTGGTACTGGTCGCATTGCTGCTGGCCGCTCCCCTCGCAGCCTGGGCGATGAGCCGCTGGCTCGAAAGCTTCGCTTACCGCGTGCAACTCCAGTGGTGGATGTTTGTACTCGCAGGCGCAGCCGCCCTGCTGCTCGCTTTCCTTACGATCAGCCTCCAGGCTGTGCGGGCCGCGATTGCCAATCCGGTGAAGAGTCTGAAGATAGAGTAGATCGGAGATTCAAGATGTTAGACGCAAGACACAAGACGCAAGATACAAGACACAAGACACAAGACACAAGACACAAGACTGGAGATTGATCCCTGAACCCTGTTCCCTGAACCCTGTAAACTGTTCCCCATGTATTTCAACATCGCCTGGCGTAACTTACTGAGAAACAGAGCTTTCTCCGCCATTAACATCGCAGGGCTGTCCATAGGGATGGCGAGTTGTCTGCTGATCGTGCTGTATGTGCAGCATGAGCTGAGCTATGACCGCTTTCACAAAAAGGCGGAGCGGATGGTGCGGGTGCATTTTTACGGGAAGGTGCAGGGGCAGAAAATGCAGGAGGTTACGGTGATGCCGCCTCTGGCTCAGGCCTTTATGCAGGACTACCCGGAGGTGGAGGAGGCTGTGCGCCTGCGTCCGGTGGGGCGGCCTGCGGTGGTATATGAAGGCAAAAAATTCCGGGATGCGCGGGTCGCCTGGGCCGATGCCCATTTTTTTACGGTATTTAGCCTTCCTTTGGCCGAAGGGGAGATTCGCACGGCCCTCCGGGAGCCTAACAGCCTCGTGATTTCCCGGAGCATGGCTGAGACCTACTTTGGAA
>RDXT01000898.1 GCA_004292985.1 Bacteroidota bacterium | reverse complement strand
ATTTAATGACGACTATGTAGGCTGCGATACCCTCCGGGGCCTTGGATATGCCTACAATGCCGATAATGACGACGACGGCCCGACAGGTTATGGTGCCAATCCTCCTTCGGTTGGGGTGGACTTTTTCCAGGGACCGCTTGCAGACCCTAACGACGGCATTGACAATGACAAAGATGGTCTTACGGACGAGCCGAACGAGACCATCAGCATGGCGAAGTTTGTCTATTATAACAACGACTTCTCCCTCGTCGGTAACCCCGAAGTAGCCCAGCACTTTTACGGCTACCTGACGGGCTTCTGGAAAGATGGTACGCCGATCGTAGATAACTTCAGCAACGGCGGTGACGGTACCGGCTATGGCGCGAGCAGCCCCGGACCCGGAACCAACTATATGTTCCCCGGCAACCCCTGCGAAGGCATCGGCTGGACAGAAGACAATGCTGACAACCCCCGCAACGAAGACCGCCGTTTCCTCCAGAGTGCGGGACCATTTACCCTGCAGCCAGGTGCTGTAAACGAAATTATTACCGGTGTTGTGTGGGCACGCGGCTATTACAACGACCAGTTCGGCTCTGTGTGCGAACTGTTCTCTGCCGACGATATTGCCCAGGCCTTGTTTGACAACAACTTCCAGCTTCTCGATGGCCCTGACGCTCCTGCGCTTACAGCTACGGAGTATGACCAGGAAATTTTGCTGAGCTGGAACTATGCCGAGGCCCTGCGCACGGTCCGCAACAACTATAATGAGTCCTACCGCCAGTCTGACCCGGTACTAAAAGCCCAGGGCGTAGCTGACTCCGTGTTTGAGTTCGAAGGATATATTGTATATCAGCTGGCGGATGGTACCGTTGGCCCGAATGAACTGAATGACCCTGACCGCGCGCGTATTGTGTCGCAGTCTGACGTTAAAAACGGGGTGGGGACCATCGTCAACCGCACCGAGCAGCGGGCCGAAGGTCTGAGTTCGCCTCTGATCATAGATGAGGTGATGGTGCAGGGAAGCGACGAGGGTATTCTGCACTCTGTGCAGGTAACCAAAGACCTGTTTGCCCAGGGCGATGAAACACGCCTGCGCAATTACTCGACCTATTATTACGCCGTTATCGCATACGCCTATAATGAGACCACCTCTGACGGGCGCAAGTACGTGCAGGGCAACCGCTTTTTCCAGGTAGTGCCGGTACTTCCTCACCCGATAGATTTTGAAAAGGTGGGAACGGTGATCAACTCCGCGTATGGAGATGGTCTGTCTGTAACACAGATCGGCGGTGTGGGCAACGGAGGCAATTTTGTGCAGATTTCTCCTGAAACAGAAGCTACGATTATTGCCAACGGTAGCACAGGAGCCATTACCTATCAGGCTGGCGCTGCCCCGATCGAAGTAAAAGTGATTGATCCTAAGCTGGTTAAGCCTAAACATTATCAACTGCTGGTTACCCGCGACTCTCTGCTGGAGCTTAACCAAATCTCAACCGACCCGGCGACAGGCCAGCAGGTTGTAGATTCGGTATTTGCAGAATGGATCCTGTTTGAAAGCGACAACGCCAACGGACCCTTCAGCAAGCTGTATTCTGCCACCTATGTAAAACGGAATGACGGCTCGCCTGCGCGTCCGGCACCGCTGGTAGGAACAGAGCGGGTGATCGAAGACAGGGGTATTTCGATCCTGATCAAGGACGTAGGCCCCTCCGGCGACACGACAGATGTAGTGGGTAAAACAGGTGTGCTGGGTGGTCTGGTATCTTACGCCGATGCCACCAAACCCTGGCTTACAGGTCTGGCCGACAACGATGATTTCCAGGGAGGTATCTGGAACTGGCTCCGCGATGATGATAACCGCACCTTTAAGTCAGACGTGATCCACGACAAAAACGGCGATTTCCAGACCATTCTGGGAGGCCGCTGGGGACCGTTTGCTATGGCCCGCGAGTTTAGTAACGCTCCTTCCGGTGGTTCGCTTTCGCCGGGACTGCCTGTGGGCAAGCCCTCGAACAACCGCCAGGTATCCCCTTCGGAACTGGTAAACCTCTCCGAGCTGCCCGATGTGGACATTGTATTTACCCGCGACGTGACCAAGTGGTCCCGCTGTATGATCGTAGAAACAAGCCCCAACTCCTCACTGGGTACAGGTGCATGGCAACTTTCGGCCAAATACAAAACCAGCGTAAACGAAAATGGCCAGCCTGAGTCCACCACCTCTCC
>RDXT01000897.1 GCA_004292985.1 Bacteroidota bacterium | reverse complement strand
GAGCGGACTTTGCTGCAATTTGAGGTCAGAGACACCGGAATCGGGATAGCTGAAGACAAGTTACACCGTTTATTTAAGTCATTTTCGCAGGTGGACGCCTCCACCACCCGGAAATACGGCGGCACGGGCCTCGGACTGGCCATTTGTCAGCGCCTGGTCAACCTGATGGGCGGAGAAATATGGGTAGAAAGTGTGTATGGTCAGGGTTCTACCTTCTTTTTCACCCTGGAAGTAGGCGAGCCTTCCGGGCAGCTCCATGTAGCCGACGTCTCCGACCTCGAAGGCCTGCGGGTATTGCTGGTAGATGACAACCAGGCCAACCTGACCATCCTCCGTGAGCAGGTGCGCCGCTGGGGCATGGAGTCTGTGTGCAGCCTCCAGCCGGTAGAAGCCCTTCAGTTGCTCAAATCCGGCAGCCGGTCATTTGATCTGGCCATCATTGATATGCAGATGCCCGAAATAGACGGCTACGAACTGGCCCGGCAGATCCGCGCCCTTCCCGGCAAAGCACATCTGCCGATTGTGGTCCTCACCTCCATGGGCGAAAACCTCACCGAAGAAGGCAGAAGCCTCTTTGCCGCCTATGTAAGCAAGCCCGTGCGCCGCAACCATCTGCTCCGGTATATCCTTCGGGTGGTCGGAAAAGAAGGCACGAATCAACCGAAGCGACTCGCTATACAGGAAGATAAATATGAATTCCTGAAAAACCGGGACCTCACGATTCTCCTCGCCGAAGACAATGCCGTAAATCAGAAAGTGGCGGTCCGCATCCTCGAAAAAATGGGCCTCACAGCCGACCCCGTAAGCAATGGCCTCGAAGCGCTCAGCTCCCTCCGGATGAAAGCCTATGACCTGGTGTTTATGGACATGCAAATGCCCGAAATGGATGGACTGGAAGCCACGCGCCACATCCGGCAGTTGGATATTGCTCAGCCTATCATTATCGCCATGACCGCCAATGCCATGAAAGGCGACCGCGAAAGATGTATCGAAGCCGGGATGAATGACTATATCAGCAAGCCCATCAAGCTCGAAGATGTTCATGCGGCTATCAGGCGGTGGTTTGAGGAGGAAGAAGTGACAAAAGCCGTTTAGATGTTTATTTTTTTGGAATATTGATTTCGCAAAATGTACTGCCGGATGTAATTTGCTCGCCGTCCCTCAGCCGGAAAAGAGGGAATTTTGCACGAGCAGATGAAAAAAGCCATACCTGAACTTTCGCCCCTCCTGGTCTTGTTGCTGATGTCGGTTTCTGCGATTGCCCAGCAGGGGCCGGGGGGAGTAGGCACCCGCGACGGGAGCTCTCTGTTGCGCTTCTGGGGGCAGGCAGGCCAGCCCGGCGACTCGCTCAACGCCGCCCAGGAAGTGCTTCGCTGGACCAACCTCAGCGGCAATGGCCGCCACGCGCTTTCTGCCAGCAAACCCCCGGCACTCTCCGGCAGCATCAACGGCTGGGAAGCCCTCTATTTTTCCGGCAGCGACTTTCTGAACATTGCCCAGGACCCGGCCCTGCCTGCCTTTACCTGCTACTGGGTGGCGCGGTCCTCTGGCTCCGGCAGCGGCACCCTCATGGGCAGCCTCTCGCCCGGCAATCCCGGATACATAGACATCTCATTGAATAACAACCATTTACCTACCGTTTCTCTCGGATCGGCCCAGGCAAACTTTACCAGCCCTGTCCCGGCAGCGGGCGCAGTGATCGGCGCGCTAACCTGGAACGGAAGCAGCCTCGGCAGCCGGGTAAATGGCGTACGCAGTCTCCAGACTTTTGCCACAGCCACAGGGGCACTCGCCGCCGCCGACCGAAAAATTGGTTCCAATGGCGACCTTGCCCACTTTTTTACCGGGCACCTCGCCGAGTATATCCTCTTTGACCAGACCCTCAATCTGGCCCAGCACACCCTGGTCGAAAACTATCTCCAGGCCCGCTACCGCATCGCCATTGCCAACGACCGCTATACCGAACCTGCGGGCTACGGCTTTGATGTCGCGGGCATAGGCCGTGAACTGGATGGCAGTCATGGCAGCGCCGCCTCTGCGGGCCTCACCGTGAGCAGCGCCACAGGCAGTCCCGGATTTCTCCGCAATCCCGGCGATTACCTGATGATCGGGCACAACATGCCCGCTTCAGCAGGGTATGTAGCCGAAGCCCTGAGCGGCCTGAGCGACCTCCGCTGGAGCCGCGAGTGGTACCTCGACCTCA
>RDXT01000896.1 GCA_004292985.1 Bacteroidota bacterium | reverse complement strand
GGCGACCGGGTCAACAGCCGCCGAACGGACATAAACACCAGCACCGGAGCCACAACGCCCCGCCGGGGTCTCTACCCCGATGGGGCTACGATGAACAGCCTGGCTTTGTTCTCACTAAACACGTTCACCTACAAACGCTTGATACTCACAGCGGGCGGGCGGTATCAGGCCATAGCGGTCACGGTGCCGGGCGAGTTTACGGGTCCGGCGAGTACCGGAGCCGCTACCATTCGGCCCTCGGCGTTGGTGGGCAGTTTAGGGGCTTCGTTCGGACTGACTCCCTCGCTTCGGGTGGTTGGGTCGGTGCAGTCGGCGTTTCGCGCCCCCAACATCGATGATCTGGGCACACTCGGCGTGGTCGATTTTCGGTACGAAGTGCCCAATGCCGACCTCCGCCCCGAACGCTCGCTCAACACCGAACTGGGCCTGAAAGCCCGTACCAATCGGTTTGGGGCAACGTTGGTGGCCTACCACAATCGGCTGAGTGATTTCATTACGCGTGGGCGTTCGGGGCGTGATTCCCTACAGGGCTACCCGGTGTTTCTGAAGCGAAACGATGCCGTGTCGTTCATTCGGGGGATGGAAGCCGAGGTAGAATATGGTTTGAGCGATCTAATGCGCCTGTATGCCGGGGCTGCTTACACCTACGGACACAACTACTCGGCTAACGAACCTTTCCGCCGAATACCCCCGCTCAACGGTCGGGTAGGGGTGGTACACCAGTCCGATAATGGCTGGTGGGTCCGAACCGAGTGGATGTGGGCGGGGGCGCAAACCCGGCTTGCGCAGGGCGACAAAGACGACAACCGAATCCGCAAAGGCGGCACCCCCGGCTGGCACGTGTTCAACCTAAATGGCGGCTACCGCTGGCATAATGTGACTGTCAGTGCCGAAGCCCAAAATCTGGCTAATGCACCTTATAGAACCCACGGTTCCGGGGTCGATGGCGTAGGGCGCAGTGCCTGGCTTTCGGTGCAGTTTACGTGGTGAGTTGAGTTACCGATGCACTATATTTGCTAAAACGAACTAGACTATGGAGGCCACTTATCATCTCAATCCTGGAGAACTCAATGAGACCTTTCTGAAGGCCATGCAGTTGCTGTTTCAGGATCGGCGCGTGAAAGTTACAGTTGAAGTTGACGCCGAGACCGAACTCGACGAAACTGACGCCATTCGAACTAATAAGCCCTATCATGAGAAATTAATGCGGAGTATTCAACAGGCGGAAGCTGGCTTAATTGAAGAAGTTAATCTAGACCAATACCTGAGCGATGCGTCAGTTGATGTTCACTAACATAGCATTCGATGAGACCTTGCCGTGACCACTACTAGATCGTTCCTGCGCCATCCTACCGCTCTAACCCTGTTTGGGGCCGTAGCCGCTTTCTGCACGTATGGGTGTGCTTATGCCTTTCGGCGGGGTATTACGGGCATGACCTTCGACGGCATGGAATTCGCCGGAGTCAGCTACAAAATCTGGCTCGTTACTGCACAGGTGCTGGGCTACGCGCTCTCTAAAGGCATTGGTATTAAGGTTATTGCCGAAATTACACCCGAACAACGTGCGCTCCGAATTCTGCAACTCATTGGGTTCGCCGAATTGGCTCTGTTGGGTTTCGCGCTGGTTCCGGCTCCCTGGAATATCCCGTTTTTGCTGCTCAATGGTTTGCCACTGGGCATGGTTTACGGCATTGTATTAGGCTTTCTGGAAGGACGTCGCCAAACCGACGCGATGGTCGCGGGGCTAACGGCCTCGTTTATTTTTGCCTCTGGTTTCGTAAAAACCGTAGCCCTTACCCTGCGTAATAACTGGGGCCTCACCGAGTTCTGGACGCCGTTTTGCACAGGTCTCTTGTTTGTGGTGCCCCTGTTACTGGCTCTCTATGCCCTCACGCGCCTGCCCGCCCCCAACGCCGACGACCACGCCCAACGCACTGAGCGCACACCCATGAATGCCGCCCAACGCGGGGCATTTGTGCGAACCTTTGCCGGGGGGCTTACCGCCTTTATTGTGGCCTATGTGCTTCTGACGGCCTTTCGCGACTTCCGCGACAACTTTGGCCCCGAAATTCTGCGGTCAGTGGGTATTACAAACCCAGCCATCTTCACCCAAACCGAGACCATCGTGGCCGTGGTGATTCTGGTGCTGATGGGGTCGTTGCAGTTGGTGAAACGGCACTTTCTGGCCTTCCAACTCATCAACG
>RDXT01000895.1 GCA_004292985.1 Bacteroidota bacterium | reverse complement strand
ACACCGCCGCCCGCTACATAATAAATCGTTCGGCTGTCGGGGCTGCGGCTGAGCTCTCCGGGATATTCGCCCGCAGCGAATGTGAGCGAAAGCAGCACCTCGCGCGAGGCGGGATCAATGCGGTGCAGGCTGGCAGGAGCAGAGGTAGCAAAATCCCCGCCGCAGAGCACCCAAACCTTGCCTTCGCGGTCCTCGACGATGCTGTTGCCGCCCAGACCGATGGCGATGCTGTCGGTGAGCTGGTCGGTGTCGCTGTCGAGGATATAGACCTGGCGGCTGTTGCTGATCCACACTTCTTTGCCCAGCTTAATCATGCGCTCTGACCAGCCCGGCACTGGGATCGCGCCGCTGACGCTGTTGCTTTCGAGATTTACAATGCTGAGCGTTCCGCTATATAAATCGCTGACATAGGCCTTCTTTGCGCTTACAGGAAACAGATAGCGAGGGGAGGTAAATCCGCTGATGGTGGCCTCTCGTTCCATTGTTTCGACATTACATACTTCGATTTTTTGCGAATTATTCACGACGATATAGGCCCTTTCTTTATACACAGTCAGCGACTGGAGCACATCCCCCAGCGGCGCTGAGTTGGCTGTCCGGAAAATATCACTGTAGTTGGTCGCGTTGCCGATATTGTAAAAGTCGAGCGTGGCGTTGGCAGCGAGGAAATTACCTTCATTTAAGATAAATACGCCTTCTTTATAAGGGGTACCGTCGGGACCGGGTTCTTCGGGTTTGCAGGCAGCAAACACCAGCAGCAGGAGCAGGATACGAGGTGAAAGGTTTTTCATGTGAAAAAGCATCATAAAACAGGTTGAGGTTTTGAAATAAAAGCTTCGCTCAGGATTTGCCCGCTCCGCGAACGGATAGGCTGGCGAGATAATTTCTTCCGGGCATCGGTCGTCCGGCAACGACCTGATAGCGGGCGTTCCAGAGGTTATCGCAGCGTAGGCTGATTCCCAGGGCGATTTTGCGGCTGCGGGGAATCGCCAGACACTTTTGCAGGGAGAAAAAGAGATTGCCCGTAGCGAATGCCGGAAGCGAGCCATAGTTGTCCGAGCTGGTAAATCGTTTGCCGGTAAATCCCTGCTCATAGATGAGTGTGTAGGATTTTCCCGTAACTCCCAGATTTATATGTCCCTGATGAACAGGCACATAGATCAGTTGTTTGTGAAGGGAGGCATCATTTTCGCGAATGGCCTGCTGCTGGGTCGAACGGCAATAGGTATAGCGCAGGTCTGCAAAAAGCTGACATCTATCGAGGTCCCGCTCCAGGTGAAAGGCCTGCTCGATCCCTCTGGCCCAGACCCTTTGCAGGTTTTGGGGTGTCCAGTAGCTCCCCTCAGGCAGCCAGATGATCCAGTCGCGGGTGCGGGAGCTGTACAGCTGGCTCTGGCCGCTGAGTCGCCATTTGCCCGGATGCGGAAGGATCGAATATGTAGCCCCCGCTTCCGCCGACCAGCTATCTTCGGGTCGCAGGTTCGGGTTACCGCCGGGGTTCCAGTAGAGGTCATTGAGGGTGGGTAAACGGTAGTTCCTGCTGCCTCTGGCCGAAAGACTCAGCCGCGGCGTAAGGCGATACGAAATGCCCGCCGCAGGCATGAGGGGGGTAGGGGCGCCCCGTCTCCACTCCTGCCGCAGGCTGAGCGAGGCCTGTGCCCGCTCCCGGAAGAGCTGCTGCTGCCAGGATGCATAGGCCGCCTGTCGGTACTGCACCGGATCGAGGCTACCATAGGTGTTGGTAAATGCCTGTATATGAAGCGATTGCCAGCCCGCTTCGAGGTAGGTGCCTGGATAGGGGCGGGCATGCACTTCAAGTTCGCCCACAAGCGTACGCGCCCGGCTGCGGGAGTCTGTTTTGCTTACACTGTCCTGATACTCAATGCGTTCGTTGAGCCAGGCAAGGCGGGCCTGGGTCTCCGTTCGGGCTGTTTTGCGCTTCCAGGTCAGGAGTGCGCGGGTAAAGGCGTCTGTTTGCACGGCATATTGGGGCAGCTCGCGCCGACGACACTTCGATTCGCTCGATACCTTGACTCCTTCTCCGTCAGTAGCTTCCTGAAAATCGGCAGTATCGCGGTGTCGCTGTCAAGTAGTTCTGACTCAGAGCACGCGTGGATGTTCGACGACGACCGATGGTGATGATGGTGGTCTCGACTCTTCGATCTATGCTTATGGAGCTTCGTGGCGCTTCCATGATTGCTATCGGG
>RDXT01000598.1 GCA_004292985.1 Bacteroidota bacterium | reverse complement strand
GGCAAGCCGGGGCAGTGAGCAGGTAGCTGGGTAAACTTCCCGGATGATATCTACCGGAGCGCCGCGTGTGCTCCGGTATTTTTTTGCCTGTCGCTCTCTATGTAATTAGTTGCCGATGGCCGTCATAGGTACAGAGCAACTTTTTATCCATCAACAAAAACCCAAGACTATGCAATTCACAATCCATGGAGTAATTACCGAAAAAGAATCGGGCTTACCTGTAGCAGGATTACAGATACGTGCCTATGACAAAGACCTGATTTATGACGACTTGCTCGGAAATGCTGTCAGTGATGAAAAAGGGGAATTCCTCATCAGCTACACAGAGCGCGATTTTCAGGAGTTGCTTGAAGGTAATCCTGAAATATACCTGAACATACTGACCGGCCCGAGAGACCTTATTCACAAAGAAACGGTGAGCAGCAAGCCCGGAGATATGGTCAAGGTGGATATCCGGATTGAACTGGAAAGAAATAAACTCGGCGCTTTCGCACCCGTGCCTCCGGAAGGTTTTCCCACCCTTTCCCGTCAGATAACAGAACGCGCGGAACGTGCAGCAACAGCTGATTTACCCAAAGGAGTGATGATCGAGCTGGACAGAATCGGAGTCAATGAGCAGGAGGGGATCGAGCTTAAAAAGCTTGAAAGCGGGGAGACCGTTGTTCAGAAGTTATTTGACCTGAAGCGGGCAGAACGTCCGCGCCTGGCGATCGAAAGACTGAGCAAAGACCTGATTAAGTCAGATACACAGGTCGAAGTACAGGGGTTTGTTCCCGATCACCTCGCCTTGAAATTCCGTCCGGAATTGATACGTAACCTGGACCAGAAACTCCGGGAAGACGAAGACCGCCCGGCAAATGTATTTGCACCGGATAGCCGCTATGTATTTCAGGACACAGCCTTTCCCTGGTGTACCACAGGCCGCGTTGAAACCGAAGACGGTATTGGTACAGGAACCATGATCGGTCGCAGGCTCATGCTCACAGCTTCCCACTGCATCAACTGGGGAACAGATTCGGTGGGCTGGATCAAGTTTACCCCTTCTTATTATAATGGCGATGCGCCATTTGGGATTGCATGGGGTACCCGTGTCATTTACTGGAACAAGGCAGAAGGCGGCCTGACCGACTTCGAAACCGCTTTCGACTATGCTGTTGTTGTGCTCGACCGGGACATGGGCGACCTTACGGGCTATGCAGGCTATCGTTCTTATTCTTCGTCATGGAATAGCGGCAATTACTGGCAACATATTGGCTATCCCGGCGACTTCACAGGTACCCAACGCCCTGTTTTTGTGGGGGGTGGAGCTATTTCCTCTACCCAATCGCACAATACGAGCGGCCAGGAAGGGCTTGTGCTGGGCCATTTTATGGATATTACCGGAGGCCACTCCGGAGGACCCGTTTGGGGATGGTGGGGTGATGAGCCCTGGCCACGTGTTGTAGGTGTACAGAGCGCCGAGGCAAATACGCCCGCCTTTACCACTTCAGGCGACAATGAAGCTGGTGGTGGTAATGCGCTCTCCGCACTGATTACCTACGCCCGTAATAACTCATAGCCTGCCTCCAAAGGATAGCTATGCGGATAAAAGCTCCTGGGTATGACCAGGGGCTTTTCCTTTATTAGGCGAGAATCTTATCTTTGCGATAATGCACCCGGACATTTCTCCTCTCAGACAGGAGACCCTCCGCAAGAAATGCTGACCTCATGAACCGCAAAGACTTTCTCCAAACCCTGTTATCCGTCACCGCGATGGGATCTTTAAGTAGTTTCAAAAGTTTCACCGATCATCTGCCCAACCAGGGCAAACAGATGCCTGTGCTGTTTACCTCACATGGAAATCCGATGGATATCCCCATGTCGAGGGAGGACAGGCCCTTCTGGAAGCGGCTCTACGAACTGGGGACTGAGCTGAAAAGCACCTACGAAGTAAAGGGGGCACTGGTGGTTTCTGCCCACTGGTGTACGCGGGGCACCTTTGTGAATGTCTCTGCGGATCAAAAGCAGATATATGACTATTACGGGTTTCCGGAGGAATATTACAAGGTGCTGTATCACGCCAAAGGATCGCCGGAACTGGCCCGCGAGGTAAAAAACGTAGCGCCCTCCGTCACCGAAACCAGCGAATGGGGGCTGGACCACGGCGCATGGCCTATGCTGATGCACCTGTTTCCCCAGGCAGATGTGCCTGTGTTTCAGATGAGTATAGACTACTATGCCAAACCCGAATACCACTACAACCTCGGCCGACAACTCAAAGCCCTGCGCGAAAAAGGCATCCTGATCATCGGCAGTGGCTCCCTGATCCACAACCTGTCTCTGGTCGGCAGCAAAATGCGCAACAATGACCTCACGCCCTTTGGCTGGGAGGCAGAGTACGACGCCTGGCTCAAGCAGCAGCTCGACGCGCGAAACTTCGACAGCATTATCCGCTACGAAAGCAGTCACCCCCTCGGCAAACTGGCCGCCCCTACGCCCGACCATTTTGTGCCGGTGCTCTACAGCCTCGGACTGATGGATGAGCGGGACGAGCTCAGCTATTTCTACGAAAAACCCCCATCCCTGCCTGCGTTTAGCGAGCGGAGTTTTATTTTGTCGCATTGAGCGCTGGCGGGGGCCTGTCCCGTTGGGACCTGTCCCTTTGGGAACTGTGCCCTGAGTCTTTATCCTGCGGGTTCTGCCCGCCCAGATAAAGAGGCTTGTATTGCCTCCTGAATATTGTTGATTGCCTAACCGAAATACCACATGAGCATCCTGTCAATAACAACAACGCGCAGAACTTTTATCAGACAGTCCGCAATAGCTACAGCCCTGATGCCTTTTCTGTTCTCCTGCCAGGAAAGCTCACAATCCTTTTCTTCAGTACTCGATAAAGGTGCTATTGATAAGCTTAGAAACGTTTTTGGCGGACAACTCATTCTGCCGAACGATGCTCAATACGAACTTAAACGGCGGGCAGGTTTTATCAATCCAGATCTGGACCGGCATCCTGCCCTTATAGCCGTCTGCAAAAATGAACAGGACGTTTTAAGATCGCTGGAATTTGCCCAACAACATCAATTGGAACTATCGGTGCGTTCGGGTAACCACAGCAACATGGGATGGGGAACCGTAGAAAATGGAATGGTGGTTGACCTTTCGCAAATGAAGAGCGTAACTATAAATACGGATAAAAAAACAGCCATTGTCTCTGCCGGCGCAACGGCCGCAGAAATCCTTGCTGTTACTGCTGCCTATGGTCTTGCACCTGTACTGGGTGAATGCGGAAGTGTAGGTTCGGGAATCGTATTAGGGGGTGGACTGGGCTGGCTCACGGGTAAATATGGTGCCACCTGCGATAACCTTTTACATGCCCGTATGATAACGGCAGATATTCAAACACTCCATGCAGATGCACAAGTTAATCATGACCTGTTCTGGGGTATACGGGGAGGAGGAGGTAATTTTGGCATCGCTACTTCTTTCGAATACCAATTGCATCCGGTCAATGAAATTCTGGGAGGCAGCTTTGTTTATCCAATCAGTAAAGCTCGTTCTATCCTGAGGTTTTTTAATGAATTTATGAGTCATGCACCAGATGAACTCCAGGCAGATTGCTATGTAACCCGTAAAGAATGTTGGGTAGAGTTTGTGTATTTTGGTGACTTGAATAAGGGAGAAGCTCTTCTCAACACGTTTCGAAAATTTGCCAAGCCTGAAAAAGATTCATTAAAGAGAAGGCTCTTTTCTGACGTATATACAATGGAACCCGGGGGTGATTTGGGTACAGATCCCTATGTTTCAAATAAAGGCTCTTATATTGAGCGGCTCACAGATGAAGTCATAGACTTTGTTATAGAGTGTGTGAGCCAGCCCCCGCAATCAGGCAACGTGTTCTTTGATTTTAGCCATTATATGCATGGAGAGGTGTGTCGTATTGCATCTGATGCTACGGCTTTTGAGCTTCGTCAGCCAGGCGCAGCACATCTTACCTATTGGCTAACATGGAAAGAACCTTCGGATGCAGCTGCGTGTATGACATGGCATAATAACATATTTGAACGATTGGAATCCTACGCTGGCGGGAGAGTTTATTCTAATTACATGAGCACTCCCGGCGGAGCCAATGCAAAATCCGTATTTGGCTCTAATCTCCCGCGCCTGAAGCAACTAAAGAAAAAGTATGATCCCCGCAACGTATTCCATCTGAATCAAAACATTCTTCCGGAATAATGTAAAAAGCATTTCATCTATTACTCTCCCGTTGGGGCCTGTCTCGTTGGGAGCTGTGCTATGTGTCTTTGCCAGGAAGAGGGGCATAGCCCCTGAGATCATACACTCAGGGCACAGCCCTGCGCGAGTGGGGAGAAAATTGTATGTTTGGGCAATGTACTTTTGAGATTGACTTTATGATAGCTAAAACCTACATCAACATATCTCTTCTTTTTCTCATTTTCACCTGTATAGGTCACATACATGCCCAGAAGGCGGATAGTTTCCCGGAGCAGTTGCTGCTGAAAGTAGAAGTGCGGCCCAGAGCGGAATATACCTATAATTATATCCTGCCGCCCAATGACTCGGTTGTTCCCTATTTTTATATTTCGCAGAGAAACCGAATATCGCTGCAATATTCAAGAAAAAAATGGCTGTTAAAATCTGAGTTACAGGAAATTCATTTGTGGGACAACGCCAACAGGGCATCCAAAATCGGAAGTATTAATTTTTACCAATTGTTTCTGGAGCGTAAATTCAGGCCATTCAGCTTTCGGCTTGGAAGGCAGGGGGTTTTGCTGGACAATGGCCGGATTTTCTCAGACGCTCCCTGGGCACAGCAAAGCAGGGCGCATGAGGGCGTACGGCTGATGAAATATACAGCCCATATTTCCAATGATTTTTTCTTTTTATTTACCCGTAAATACGGAAATTTATTTGAATCTGCTTACTCGCCAGTGGGGTCCCATCGTTATAAATATTTGATAGTCAATTATTTCAGCTATAGCCCGAATCAAGCGTTTTCCTTTAACAACATTAATGCCGTTGATTTTTTTAAGAATGCAAATTCAGGGAAGACATACGCACGCATCACTACGGGAGGAAGAGTAGAGCTAAAAAACAAAAAATGGTATTCTACCTTAAATGCCTTTTTGCAGTTTGGGCGTACCCCACAAGGTAAAAAGTTGTTCGCCTATTATCTGCAACCTGAAATCCGGCTATCCCTGCCCAAATCTACCTGGCGCCTGGGTGCGGAAATACTTAGCGGAAGCAGACAAGGCCTACCGGCAGGCAGTTCCGGAGATTTTGATGTGTTGTATGGCGTAGCGTGGAAATTTATGGGAAATATGAATGTATTCACCACTTTCCCCAAAGATGTGGCGGGTAAAGGGCTGGTGAATCCCTATTTGTTCGTATTGGTTCCTGTCAATAAAAAACTATCCCTCCGCTCAGATTTTCATGTGTTTCCACCCAATATCATCTGGCAAATCCTGCCGGGGAGCCTTTGAGCAGGTATCTGGGGTTCGAAAATGATCTTTCTTTCAAATATATCCCTGTTAAACAGGTGGAAATCAATTACGGATTTTCCTATTACCTGTCTTCCCCGCAGATGCGCTTTTTGCCCAAAATTCAGGATGAAAACAAAATTGCCGTTTGGAGTTATCTGATGGTTTCCTATTCGTTTACGGCCTTAAAGCGAAGCAGGAGTAAGAATAGTAAGCCATGAGCGGCCCCGCTTGCTATCAGATTACGCCCCGTCAGGGCTTTAAGACGCTATGTTCCCTGAAAACTGTTCCCTGAACCCTGATTCCCAAAAATACCCTCGCCCCCTGATTAGGCGCATACACATAGCTCGGATCGAAAGTATATCCCATCGGATTGGTGACAGGGTCGCCCGCTTGTTTGTTAAAAGGATCGAAGGGCCGCAGGATCGAATAGGCAGGCGGGGTAAAATTCAGGAGGTTTTTGACGCCGCCGTATAACTCCCAAAAGCCGCCAGGTTTCCAGGTAAGCTGCATATTCTGGATGCTGTAGGTGCGCGAATAGGCGGGGCGGAAATCATTTTCCTGAAGTGGCAGGCGCATGGGGCCTACGACCTGGCCTGTGTAGTCGAGGCTGAGTTGTTTTCCGAATTCGTAGCCGAGCGTAAAAGTGCCGGAAATCTGCTCGGTGAGTAACTGCCTGATTTTGAACAAATTACCATCTGCGAGGCGGTCTTTTTCGAAGACATCCATGAGGGTAAGGCCGACGCGTGCGCGCAGGGGAAAGGTAAAACTTGCCTCCGCATTGAGGCTGAGGCCGCGCGAAATGGCATAGCCGTCTATGTTTTCGTAGAGAATCCAGGCGTCGTTGGTCTCGTAATCGGCGACAATTTTGTTGGTGAACCAGGTGTAAAACAGGCTGGCATCGAGGCTGAGAAAGCCTTTGGAAAACAGGAAACTGTGCTGCCAGTTGAGGTTGGCATTCCAGGAGGTTTCGGGGGCGAGGGTGCCCGAAATCACCACCGTGCGCGCGCCTGTGAGGGCTGCGTGGTCTTCGGTGAAGAGATTCACCACCCGGAAGCCATTGCCTGCCCCCAGGCGCAGTGAGCCGTTGCCCGCATATTTCCAGTGGTAATTGAGGCGGGGGCTCCAGATCGGGCCGTGGCGGCTGTGCTGGTCGTAGCGAAGTCCGGCCATAAGGCGGTGCTGCGGACGGATTTTCCATTCGTCCTGCACAAATATTCCGGGTAACAACACCGCATCGGCCCCGCTGAGGGTTGCGGGGGTATTGTCGTCATAGCGGGTGTGCCGCAGGGCGAGGCCCGAAGTCAGTGCGTGGCTGCCTGCGCTTTTGTGCCAGGTCATCTGGGCGAATGAAATCATCTGCGCGGCCTTGTAGGGTGTGAGGCCATACCAGGAGTCCTGCTGGTGCAGATTCCAGGAGGCACTGAGGCTAAGCTGTTCTTTTACAGGCAGTTGCCATGCGCCGGTGGCCTCGTAGCGCTGCGTGCGGATGCTCTCGCCATAAACCGAATCACTGCCCCGCCATTCGGGTGTCCACTGCATTTGCCCGCCCCAGCGGTCCTCAGACACATAGCGCAGGCCCGCAGAAGCCGCTTGTTTTTTTCCCAGCGACCATTTATTAAAGACCGAAATCCGCTGCTGAAGGGCGATGTCGGTAAAATTGTCGCCGTTGCGGTCGAGGGGGTTTTGGTAGTGGAAGTAGTTGATACCCAACAGGCTGCGGACCTTGGGGCGGCGAAAGGCCATGCCCAGGTCGAGGTTGTGCTCCTGCCAGCTTGTGCTGAACATATCTGCCTGGAGGTGCGGCGCCTTGCCCGGATCGCGGGTAATGACATTGATCAGGCCGCCCACCGCCTCGGAGCCATAGAGCGTGGACGCCGGGCCTTTGACTACCTCGATCCGCTCCACGAGGCTGCTGGGGATGCCCGAAAGGCCATAGACCGTGGCCAGGCTGCTCACAATCGGCATACCGTCTATCAGCACCATCGTATAGGGGCCTTCCATGCCATTGATGTGGATGTCGCCCGTGTTGCAGACATTACAATTGATCTGGGGACGAACGCCGTTGACTGTTTGCAGTGATTCAAATAAGGAAGGCGTGGGATTGCGGCGAAAAAACTCGGGACGAAACACCTCCACCGGGATCGGCGAGTCGCTGCGGGACACTTCTTTGAGCGTACCCGAAATCACCACTTCGCCCAGGGTGCCTGCATCCGCAAGCGTATCTGAAGGGGTCTGGGCGAAAAGAAAGCCCGCGAACAGGTTGATAATGAAGGTTATATAGATAAGGGGATGTCTTTTCATAGGAAAGAAAATGAAGTATTCTGAGGCAAACGTACGATGTAATTTCACCTATTTGCAAATATTTTTTAGATTAGTCTAAATTTTATTTGAAAACTATCTCATAATCCCTATGTTTGCAGTGTAATCTCATTGTTACGCATGTATTTTCAGATGAATGCCGATATGAACAAATCATTTCTCTTCAGCATACTGCTTCTCTGCCTTGTGGCCTGCGCGCCCGAAAAAAGCCCCCGTACAGGCAATGAGCCTCTGTATCTGGTGACTACCACAGGTATGCTGGGCGATGCGGTGGCCCGGATCGCCGGGGAGCATGCGCGGGTAGAGGCCCTGATGGGTCCGGGCGTAGATCCGCACCTGTATAAAGCCACACCCGGCGACCTGTCCAAGCTGCGCGAAGCCGATATGATCTTTTACAATGGCCTCCACCTCGAAGG
>RDXT01000894.1 GCA_004292985.1 Bacteroidota bacterium | reverse complement strand
GCTAATATGTTCTTTTTGGCCTTTACGCTGCGCTGGTCACCCTCAGTGATGAGGCTTCTGACTTTTTTAGTTAACTGGACCCATCCGGTCATAGGGAGAAGATATGTGAAGCCTTCTGGTTAAAATTCAGACGACAGTAATGATAAAAGTAACGTGTGGGTAGTAGTAATAAAGAACCGGAATTGTGGCGTGCAAATTGTATCCCAAAAGTAGCCCGATTTAGCGCCAGATGAACGTTTTGCTCGTGAACGGGCATTTTTTACGAACCAGCGGAAACAACTATATCTCCAAATATTCATCCCGCAGGGCATAATACAGCTTGCGGAAGAAGCCCCCGTTCGTGCTTTATCTGACCGGGATAAATGTAAGGTTTTGAATGTCCTGAAATTCCATCTGCCTATTTTCGACCTTTTCCCGTCAGGATTAACGTGCCAACGGCTCCAAAAATTCCGCTTTCGGCCTTAAATTTGAACCAGAAACATTACGTAAATGGAAGTATCCCCTCCGTAATCGTCCCAAACTCTTCTTTTCTTTCATGGTTGAAGTGTTGTAAGGTTATTCCGTCCTCGTTCTACGATTTATTTATGAAAAAACGTAACTTATTTCTGTCTGCTTTCTGCTTTCTGATGTTGAGCCTCACGAGGCTTCATGCACAGCCCGCCGGTTTCGTAGATGTCACTTATATGGATGGCTTCGACCAGTCTGTAGGGATGACCTTCGATGCCAACGGACGGATGTACGTCTGGGAAAAAAACGGTAAGGTCTGGATCATCCAAAACGGAGTAAAACTCCCCAGCCCGCTGATCAATATCAGCGATGAAGTGGGCAACTGGCGCGACTTCGGTCTGGTCGGCTTTGCGCTCGACCCCGACTTCCTGACCAATGGCTTTATCTACCTCTATTATGTGGTGGATCGCCACCACCTGCTGTACCACGGCACTGCTGCCTACAACCCTTCTGCCGACGAGTATTTCAACGCCACCATCGCACGTATCACCCGTTACAAGGCGCAGTCTGCCACAGGCTACACCACCGTGGACTACAACAGCCGCCAGATCCTGCTCGGCGAAAGCCGCTCTACGGGTATTCCCGTGCTGTATCTCTCCCATGGCGCGTGCACGATGGAGTTTGCCAAAGATGGCACCCTGATTGTGACCACTGGCGATGGTGCCAGCTTTGCCGGCCCTGACCTCGGCGGCAATGTTCACGGCTCGTATGCACCCCAGGCGCTGATAGACGGAATCATCGCCCCTTATGAAGACTATGGCTCCTACCGCTCGCAGCTGCTCAACTCTCACAGCGGTAAAATCCTGAGGATCAACCCCATCAGTGGCGACGGCCTTCCATCGAACCCCTTTTACGATCCTGCCAACCCCCGCTCTGCCAAATCGCGGGTATGGGCTACAGGTCTCCGCAACCCCTTCCGCATGACCATTGTACCCGGATCAGGTAGCCACTATGCCACAGATGGCGATCCGGGCGTACTCATTGTCGGTGAAGTAGGCAACGGCCTCTGGGAAGAAATGAACATCTGTACCCGCAAAGGGCAAAACTTCGGATGGCCCCTGTTTGAAGGTATGGACCCTTACGGCACATTTACCAACTCCAACACCTACAACCTCGATGCCCCGACTCCTTCGGGATGCGTTCAGCCGTATTATTATTTCCGGGATGTGCTCAAAGACAGCGTAGCTAACGCCTTCCCGGATGTGTGCAACCCCGGACAGCAGATCAACCCCAACACAACCCCTATTTTCTATCATACAAAGGGAGCTTACGACTGGCTGCACGGCACCAGCGGCTATTCACGGGTGCGCGTGGGCAACAATGTCTATAATATGGGGGCAGGGTCACCCGTCCCCGGAAACTCCTTTTATGGAAATGCCTCGGTAGCAGGCTTGTACTATACCGGCACCGACTTCCCCGAAGGATACCGCAATATCTATTTTCACGCCGATTTCGTGGCCCGCTGGATCAAGGCTTTCCGCTTTGAAAGCAATATGACCCCCGACTCTGTAAAAGACTTTATCGCAGGCGGTTATGAGCAGGTGGTGGATATGGCTGCGCACCCCAGCATTCCGGGCTTCTTTTATATTGCCTATCCCAATGTGATTCACCGGGTCTATTATACAGGCACGCTCAACCAGCCTCCGGTAGCCGTTGCAAGCGCAAATACCTATTACAGCGCCAGCAGCTCGCTCACGGTGAA
>RDXT01000893.1 GCA_004292985.1 Bacteroidota bacterium | reverse complement strand
CGCCACCCGGATCGCCTGAAAAGCGGCTTCAATGACAGGTTGCGGCTCACCGACAAACGTAAACACCGTGCGGTGCGTCGAAAAACCAGGGTCAGTGTCAAGCAGGCGCACCCCTTTCACCGAGCGCACCGCCGCAGCGATTTGTTCGAGCACTTTCGGGTCGCGGCCTTCACTAAAATTGGGAACACATTCGAGAAGAGGCATATGTCAGGGTACAGTTTTCAGGGAACAGGGAACAGATAAAGCATTTCCAAAAACCCCGCAGCGTTTCCCGAACCTGCGGGTGTTTTGGGGACAGGGTACAGTTTTCAGGGAACAGAATTGCGGTCGCTGAGCTTGCCGAAGCGCCGCAAATTCAGGGAACAGAATTGCACAAAGAGCTTCAAAGCCCTGAAAGGGCGCAATATAATAGCAAGGGGTGCAGCCCCTTGACTCTGAAACAAAAAAGAATCAAACAGAAAGCCCCGCAAAATACAGAACTCTTCCCTCTAATCTCAAATATCTCAGGCCTTACGTCTCAAGTCTTATATCTTACGTCTCACGTCTTGTGTCTCACGTCTTGCGTCTCACATCTAACATCTCCATCTTCCCCACAATCTGCTGCTTTTCAGCTTCGGAATGGGCCAATTGCAAAGCTTGCTCCCAGTGGCGGAGGGAAAGGGCGCGGTCCTTGTGCGTATAAAGTTCGCCGAGGAGGGAGTGATATAAATAGTTGTCTTCCAGGCCATTGATCGCGAGAGCGGCTTCGATACCGGCTTCCGGTGAGAGCTCTTTGCTGAGGATAAATGCGTGGTTGAGGGCAATGACGGGACTGGGATTGATCTGGCGGAGCTGCTGGTAGGCATCGGAGAGGCGCTGCCACTTTTCGGGAGAATCCTCCTGCGTGTGGCTCCATGCGATGATCGCTTCGAGGTGGTAGCTGCTGAGGTGATTTCCTTCTGCGGCATCGTTGAGGTAGCGCAGGCCGCGCGCGATCAGCTCCTGGTTCCAGCGGCTGCGGTCCTGCTCGTGCCACGCGAGCATGGTGCCGGAGGGGCTGAGGCGGCTGTCGAAGCGCGAACTGTGAAAACACATCAGGGCCATCAGGGCGGAGACCTGGGGCTGCCGGGTGGCGGGTGTTTCGAGCAGCAGCAGGCAGAGGCGCATCGCTTCGAGGCAGAGGTCTTTGCGCAGGAGCATTTCCTGGGTGGAGGAGTGGTAGCCTTCGGTAAAAAGGAGGTAAATGCAGGTTAATACGCTGTCGAGCCGCTCGCTGAGGGCATTTTCGGCAGGCATTTCCATGCGGATGCCCTCGCTGCGGATTTTTTCCCGTGCCCGGAGCAGGCGTTTTTTGATGGTTTCTCTTTGGGTGAGAAAGGAGCGTGCGATTTCTTCGACACTAAATCCGCAGAGGGTTTTGAGAGCCAATGCGACCTGTGCCTCAGGCGTAATGGCCGGGTGGCATACCGCAAACAGCATTTGCAACTGGCTGTCGCGGATGTGGAAAAAAGCATTTTCGATCTGGGCAGTGAGGGTATATTCGAGCGGCACATCGCGCCGGATCTCGCCCGCCACTTTCTGAAAGCGCTGCTGCCGCCGCACATAGTCCAGCGACTTGTTTTTAGCGACGGTATAAAGCCATGCCTGCGGGTTGTCGGGGATGCCTTTGAGTTTCCAGGTCTCAAATGCGAGGGTAAAGGTATCCTGCACCAGGTCCTCGGCCACCTCCAGGCGGTCGAAGCCAAAGAGCCGTGCCAAAATAGCAACCATCTTCCCCGCCTCATGGCGAAAAAGATGGTCCACCAGTTGGGTATGTTTTTCGGGCTGCATGGCCGAAGTTAGCCAACAAAGCGCGAATCTTTTGCATATGCTCCCGCAAACATCAGCGCGCCGCCGATCATGATGATGTTGCGGAATACGTTCACAATTTCCGTAGGCTGGTTACCCTCGATCACATTGGGGATGTGGATCAGCACCATCATCAGGAAAATATAGAGGGCCAGCAGCACCGAAGCGAGTTTGTCCAACTTTCCGATAAAGGCACTTACCATAAAAGCGACGATCAATATGCCGGTGAAATAGTTCCAGAAGTACGGAAAGGGCATCCAAGCGGGCACAAACTCTTTCGCGCCGACATCTGGCTGGGTAAGATGCAGGATTACATAGACCAGGAAGCCCGAAACGAACCACCATTTGCCTGTACCAATCAGTTTTTTCATTGTTTGGGGGATAA
>RDXT01000892.1 GCA_004292985.1 Bacteroidota bacterium | reverse complement strand
GAAGATATGCCGGGCGAAAGCTACTACATGATCAATTTGTACAAAGTCTCCATCCCTGATAGTCAGACCTTTGCGAGTGTATTTACCTCCGGATCGGGCCTACCTACCCAGATTTACTCCGACAAACTCTACACAGATCCGGTCATCCGCGACACGATCAGTTACCAAGGATTTGCGCCCGGCGACACGGTGGCGGTAGCCCTTTCGCATGTGAGCAAGGGCTATTATGAGTTTCTAAGTGCCCGCCAGCGCAGCAACAGCAGCATTTTTGTGACCTTGCTAAAGGAACCTGTCAGCTATTCGACCAATGTTACGGGCGGATATGGCTTTTTTACCCTGCATGTGCCTGCCATTCGTCTGTTTATTCTGGAGTAAAGGAGAAATCTGTGTTTTTTGCTCTTCTCATTTTCGGTGTATATTGCTTCGTTTCATTTTTGTGCCCTTATACACCCTTGCAATGAAGCAGCTATTCACTTTTTTCCGGGTTATTCTTCTTTCTCTGCTCCTGGCCCTTTCGCTGCCTTTGCGGGCGGGCGAAGGCATCTGGCTCCCCCTTCTGCTTCAGACCCTCAATGAGTCTGAAATGCAGTCTATGGGCCTGAAAATCAAGGCAGAAGATATTTATAGCATCAATAAATCCAGTCTCAAAGACGCAGTCGTGCGCTTCGGGTCAGGCTGCACCGGAGAGATTGTCTCCCCCGATGGCCTGCTGTTTACGAACCATCACTGCGGCTTTTCCTCCATTGTCAAACACAGCAGCCTCGAAAACGACTACCTCAAACACGGCTACTGGGCCAAAAACCGCAGCGAGGAACTGCCCAATCCGGGACTGACGGTAACATTTATCGTTCGGATCGAGGATGTAACCAAGCAGGTGCTGGCAGATATTGCCCCGGCGCTCGATGAGGCTGCCCGCGCGGCTGAAATCCGCAAACGCATCTCGGCCCTTACCGCCAAAGCCATCGAAGGCACCCATTACCAGGCCGAAATCAAGCCCTTTTATTACGGAAACGAATACTATCTCTTTGTAACAGAGGTCTTTCGCGATGTGCGCCTGGTCGGTGCGCCTCCTTCTTCGCTGGGCAACTATGGCGGCGAAACCGATAACTGGGTATGGCCCCGCCACACCGCAGACTTCTCCGTATTCCGGGTATATGCCGGAGCCGATGGCAAACCCGCCGACTATTCTGCCGATAATGTGCCGATGAAACCCCGCCACTTTCTCCCTATTTCCCTTAAAGGCGTAAAAGAAGGCGATTTTACGATGGTATATGGCTTTCCGGGCCGCACCCAGGAGTACCTGACCTCCTATGCCGTGAGCATGGTGATGGAGGTGCAGGATCCGCTGCGGATTTCCCTGCGCGACAAGCGCCTGAGTGTATTTGACCGCGAAATGCGCGAAAGCGATGCCATCCGGCTGATGTATGCCGACAAACAAAAAGGCGTAGCCAATGCCTATAAAAAATGGAAGGGCGAAGTGCGCGGACTGAAGCGCGACAATGCCGTAGCGAAAAAAGAAGCGCTTCAGGCGGAGTTTATGCGCCGCGTGGCCGCAGATACGGCTTTGTACAGGATGTATGGTCCTATTCTGGATGAAATGAAGGGCCTGTATGCGCAGATCCAGGAGAAACTATATACGGTGGAGTATTTTAATGAAGGTGCGCTGGGGATAGAGCTGGTCGAATTTAGCCTGCGGGCATCGCGAATGGTGCAGGCCTATGAAAAAGCCACCACAGACCCCGACCGGGAAAAGGCCCTCGCCAACCTGCGCGCCTATGCCGACGGCTTTTTCAGCGATTACTCGGCGCAGATAGATGAAGAAATTGCCACGGCCATTCTCCGTTCCTACGACAGTGAAATGCCCGCTGCCTATGTGCCCTCCGCCGTAAAAGTGCTCAAATCGCGGCATAATGGCGATCTGGCGGCCTATACGAGGGCTTTGTTTAGCACGTCGCTGCTGGCCGACAAAGCGAAGTTTGATGCCTGGATAGAGAGCAAAAAGCTGGACCCGGCGCTGTTTTATACCGATCCGGCCTATGAACTGATGGCAGGTCTCTACCAGCCTTACCAGCAGGCGCTGCCGGAATATGAGGCCCTGGCGGCCCAGGTCGAGCGCCGCCAGCGGACCTGGATGCAGGCACTGCGGGAGGTATTTCCTGAGCGCCGCTTTTATCCCGATGCCAACCTGCAAGATGGAAGGGATGCAGGCAGCAGATGCCGTTTGGTACCAGCCTTACACCACCCTCGAAGGAGCGATGGAGAAGTATAAACCCGGTGACTATGACTTCGATCTGCCCCCTGCCTTTATCGAGCTGTATAAGAAAAAGGATTATGGCAGGTATGGCAAAGACGGTGAAATGCGGACCTGTTTTATTGCATCCAACCACACCACGGGCGGTAACTCCGGCAGTCCGGTGATCAATGGAGAAGGCCAGCTGATCGGGATTAATTTTGACCGCAACTGGGAGGGCACCATGAGCGACATTAACTATGATGTGAAGCAGTGCCGTAACATCTCGGTAGATGCCCGCTATGTGCTGTTTATCATTGATAAATTTGCCGGGGCGGGGTATCTGCTGGAAGAGATGACGCTGGTGGAGTAAGACGCTATCTGAGCTGCTTTTTCACCTCTTTTTCGATCAGCGAGACCCAGCGGGCATACATTTTCCCGGAAGGGTGAAGGCCGTCGTCTGCGATCAGGCTGCTGTCGCTCAGCGCCTCGCGGGAGATGGGGGTGATGTCGTAAAAAGCCACTTCGTAGGACGCGCAGATCGTGCGTGCCACCTGGTTGTACTGGTCCAGCTCGGTGGCGATCTGCGCCGGATTTCTCTGCTGCCCGAAGGGCGTAACGCCATAATCGGGGATCGAGAGAACAAATACCCGCTCCTTTCGTCCCCCGGCAAAGGCAAGGGCGGTTTCGAGCAGTTGGGTAAACTCTGTTTCATACCGGGCGATGGGATATCGGCGGTACTGGTTATTTACCCCGATGAGCAAAGAGACCAGCTCAAAGGTATCGCTGATCTGCGCCTGCTCAATGGCAGCGCTAAGCTCGCTGGTGGTCCAGCCTGTGCGGGCGACGATGCGCGGGTCCGCTATATTCTGCCCCATACTCCGGAGCGAGGCAGTCAGCAGCACAGGCCAGCGCTCCGTTTCGGGCACCGATTCGCCGATGGTATAAGAGTCGCCCAGCGCCAGATAGCTCTGCGGAGTATCCGGCAGCCTGTCCTGGCAGCCAGTAAGACATATCAGCGGTAAAAGTGTCAGTAAAATCAGGTTCTGCATCACAATGGCATACTTTACGTAAGATAACACTCCGGGGTATATTTAGTTTGTAAAGCAGCTATCCGCAAGAATATGACATCCTACCACGAATATCGTAAGCTCCTGCTTCCCATCGCCCGGCGTATTGTGGGAAATACCCCCGATGCGGAAGACCTGGTGCAGGAAACCCTGCTTCGCCGCCTGAGCATGGAGCGCAGTGACCTGGAAAATGAACGCGGGTATCTGGTCAAAAGCCTGATCAACCGCAGCCTGAACTTCCTGCGCGACCGCAAGCGTGCCCATGCCCGCGACGAGGCTGCAGCCGAAGGCACAGACAGCAGCCCTTCACATACGCGTCCGGTAGAGGACGAGGCAGCCCTTTCGCTGGGCGTGCTGGCCATGCTCGAAAAGCTCTCTCCGCAGGAGCGGGCCGTATTTATGCTGAAAGAAGTGTTTGGCTATGCCCACGCCGAGATCGCTGAACTCCTGGGCGTCAGCGAGGAGTACTGCCGCCAGATCCTGGCACGTGCCCGCCGCCACCTTCAGGACAGCCGCCGCCGCTTCGAGGTGAATCCCCAGCGGCAGGAGGCCCTGCTGCGCAGCTTCGTGCGCGTGTGCGAGGGCGGCGACCTCGGCGAGCTGCTCGAAATCCTGAAAGAAGACATCCGCATCGAGGTGGCCCGCCCTGCGGCGGGAATCCCTGCGGCCTCGATTCAGGGCCGCCTCCGTGCAGGCGAGTTTTTACTGAGCCGCCACCGCCTCGGCTTCTCCTATGAACTGATGTGGCTCAAGGACCTGCCAGCTCTGGTTGCCTACCTCTTTCACCAGCCGGTGCAGATCATCCAGCTCGATGCGGATGACGAAGCGATCTCCCGCATCGCAATCCGTGAACTGGAGCCTGCGGCTGCACTCAGCCGTCCTGC
>RDXT01000891.1 GCA_004292985.1 Bacteroidota bacterium | reverse complement strand
AAAAAAGGCGCAGAACTCTGCGCCTTTTTTATTGAAAAGCCGACTTTATAAATTCGGCGCCAGCAGTCTCTGCAATTGCTCTTCCGTCTCGCCGCGCCGAGCCGCTAAATCTTTGAGCTGGTCTTCGCCGATCCGGACAGCCGGAAGTACATTTTCCCGCAGGGTCGTGCGCATCGCATCTGCAATACCCGCTCCGGGATCGAGGAGCAACTGGTCGAGCAGTTGGTTCACAATCTGCCCCACCACCAGCGGCAGGCCCGGCTCCGAGGGTACAAATCGCCCCAGAATCGCCAGGCGGTAATTATCGAACACAATGCCCCGGTTTTCCATAAAACACTCGGCCATCTCGGTGGCTTCGAGCAGGTAATCAGGCTCCAGCACCATCAGGGTCTCGGCGGTGCTGGAATAATGGCCGGGCCGCTCGGGCTGGCTGCGCAGGTTCATCAGATGGAGAGTCGCGTAGGACCGCAGCCACTCGCCCGCCTTGCTGAATTTGAGCCAGGCTTCGCTCTCCTCGCCAAACGCATCCCAGAGCCGCAGGCTGAACTCGCCAAAAGCCGGGTCTTCGCTCTCAAGCTGAAGGTCGCAAAAGTGGGTTCCGCTGGCGGAGAGCTGCCGCTCAGCGATGCCATGCACCACCGCCCGCACAAAGGGGATGCTTTCACCCCTGGGACTGCGGGCCTCGCGAAGCCCTTTCAGGTTTTTTCCGCTGTAAATCCGGCTCAGCTCCTCCGGCACGGGCCGCCCCGAAAAATATTCGACCGCATGGGACAATACCTGAACCGCAGCTTCATATTGATCGCTATTCACTTGAAAATCAGCCTCATGCACCACCTTGTTACAGAGTTTGCGCAATCCGTTGATCTCGTCACGCAGCTCCGCAGCCACTTCATATCGGTCAAAAATATAGGCCGATGCCGAAAAAAGGTTCGGAAAAGCCTGCGTCTCGTCATGAATCAGTTCGCGAAAAAGCGCCTCCAGCAGGGGACGGATTTTCCGGATACGGTCTCCCGGCTGCGATCGCTCGTCGGTGGTTGCCAGCACCAGTTTTTCATATAGAAGATCCGCTTTTTCGGGTAAAAGGAGGTTCATAGAGGTGCTTTCTAAGGTATGTCAATTTCGCCGGCCAGCAGGACTTCATTTTCTTTGCCCAAACGCAGACTTGTTTCACGCAGGGTCTGGTTGCGGCGGCCATAGTTGGTAAAAAACTGAAGCTGCACATTCACCGGCACAAATATATCCTGGCGGCGGGTGCTGTAATAGGTTACTTCGACCTTGTACACACCGGGCCGCGCATTGCGGATCAGGTACTCTTCGGGACCGTAGCCCTGCGTAAAGTCGGGCGACATACGTCCGCCGATGGCGGTTCTGCGGTTGGCATAGTAGCATTTTTCCCCCCTCGGATCCGTTACCCAGAGGTCGATGTCCACGTCGTGGCTGTCCCAGTCCAGAACAATCCGCAGATCGGTGGGCAGGTCGGCCAGCAAACGGGTATCTATATCGCTCATAATCAGGGGCATAGGTGAGCGCGCAATGATCTCGTTCATTTCATGAAGCATCAGCACATGAATATCGGGAAATTGTCCCGGCCAGGGCCTGCGGATGCCTTCGTAAAGCATTTCAACGGCCTCCTGATGTTTTCCCGCGCGGGCGAGGGCAAGGCCCAGGTCGCGGTAGGACTGCGGCTCATCGGGGCGCAGGATCAATACTTGCCGGAACACAGCCACAGCCTGCTCAGGCTGCCCAAACTCCTCTAACTTGCGGCCCAGGCTGCGGAGCAAATCCGGATGGGCGAGCTCCAGCTCTGCGAGGTTGCTGAGGACACGCAGCGCGGTTTTGCGGTTTCCGTTTTGGGCAAAAAAACCAGCCACATCTATGTAATAGCCCGGCATCTGCCCGTAGCGGCGTTTCATCCGCAGGTAAAGGGCGTAACGCTGGTTTTCACCCATGAGCTTCAGGCTGTCGAGATAGGGGGCATCAGGCTCCCAGGGTTCTGCCACAAGTGGCTCAGGATCACCCGGTTTCACTTCTTCCGGCGTATCTGACAGGGCATCCAGGCCACCGACATTTCCGGCAGCGGAGGCGCTTGCGTTTGCTCCCGGCTGCGTGCGGGCACGCGTCGTCAGCGGCGGCGCGGGGCCTGCGGGCGGGGTCACCTCGGTATTCCACCAGTCCTGCAACACTTCATATCGCTCCGCTACTTTGTCTATATGGCTCA
>RDXT01000597.1 GCA_004292985.1 Bacteroidota bacterium | reverse complement strand
TGATAGAAGCGGTGTGTGCAGAGGCCCGGACAGACCTTTACCAGACGCATACACTGATCCAGTTGTACCTCGCCGGGCTTCAGATTCTGCTCGATCCCTCCGATGCACCTTCATTTGCCCGGCTAAGGCACCTGCTCGAAGAATCAGGTCAGCAGATTCCGGAGGCTGAGCAGAGAAATCTCTACTTCCTGCTGCTCAACGTGTGTATCAAGCGCCTTAACCAGGGGGAAGCCGAGGCAGGCACCGCCATTTTCGAGATTTATGGCAGCCTGCTCAGCCGGGAACTTTTGCTCGAAAACGGGTATCTTGCTCCTGGCCACTTCAAAAACGTGGTGGCTATCGGGGTGCGCCTGCGGGAGTTTGAGCGGACAGAAAGATTTATCGAATCCTATCATTTGCAACTCCCTCCCGCCGAACATGAGTCAGTCTATGCCTATAATCAGGCGTATCTGGCCTTTTCGAGGGGTGAATACCGGCAGGTATTACGCCTGCTGCGCCGGTCAGAGTGGAATGACCTCTATTATCAGCTCGATGCACGGGTGCTGCTCATCAAAACCTATTACGAAATGGGTGATTTTGAGGGTCTGGAATACGATATAAATAGCCTGCGCACTTTTTTGCGGCGAAACCGACGTATATCGGCCTATCAGCAGCGCCTTTTCCAGCATCTGGTCCGGGCTATGCAACTCTTTTTGCGGTTTTATGCCGGACAGGAACGCGCTGAGCACCTGATACAGTTCCTCGAATCCCATCCTGATACAGCAGGTCTGGCCTGGCTGAAGCAAAAAGCACAGGAGATTCAGACATAAACAAAAAAACGGCAGGACCGAAGCCCTGCCGCACTACTAACTATTTGCGTACAATCAGTCCTTGATCAGCCACATCTTCGCGTTGATGTCATCGTTACCATCAAACTGGCGCTGCACAGCAGCGTCGTAGTTGGTTTTGTTGATGCTGCGCTCAGCGAGAGGATACTGGAAACGTACAGGAATTTTGCCATTAGCGCCTGTGCCGGAACCTACATCAAACGTAGGCACACCGGTACGACGCCAGTTGAAATAAGCTTCCCAACCAGAGTTGTTGAAGAAGGCTACGTATTTCTGTGACAGGATCTGGTTCAGACCATCCGTACCTCCTTTGTAAGCGACAGCAGGCTTGGCGATGTAGGCAGCGATATCGGCAGCACTGTTGATGCCGAAGGCGTTCATCGCAGCCGTAATGCCTTTGCCATACCAGCTTGCAGCGTCAGCGGTAACCCAGCCACGGTTGGCAGCCTCAGCGATGTTGAAGCACATCTCTTCGTAGCCGACCTGTGCGGTAGGTGTTCCGGTAAAGCTGGACCAGTAGTTCTTGTTAAACAAAGAATAACGGCCTTTGAGCACTTTGAATGCCATGTCATCCAGACCTTCGGCAGCAGGAGCGCCTACATAGGAGCGGAAGTCAGCAGCTCCGTAGCCGAGGGTATCGGCATAGTAAGAAGCTGGCTCAGCAACTACGAAGGTACGTGGGTCTTCGAGAGAAGTCAGGATTCCGAGAAGGGTAGCTGAGGTGTTGTCACGGGTAGCAACGAAACCGAAGTTGGATGGATTGAAAGGATACAGGTTTACGTTGGTATTGTAAACGAACTGCATGTTTTCATCGCGGCTGGTCATCAGCGGATATTTTGCAGGGTTGTTGATTACGTCTGCAAATTTAGCTTTGATACCCAGGGTCGCATTGTCATCATGCTTGCTCAGAGCGATCAACACACGGAGTTTGAAGGTGTTGACGGTACGCTGCCATGCACGGAGGTCATTGCTGAAATAGATGTCGCCGGAGAGAGATACGTCGGCAGCGGTGATCAGGGTAGCCAGTTCGCTGTTGGCTTCTTCGAGCCAGGTCAGGATCTGCGCGAATATCTCCTCCTGGGTGTCATAGGCAGGAGCTACGTTTTCTGCGCCTTTCAGGGCTTCGCTCAGGGGCAGGTCACCTACGAGGCTGGTCATCTCATAGTACGCCAGGGCACGGTAAAATTTACCCAGTGCAGCATACGGATTCACAGCAGCGGCGTCGCGGGCCAGTGCTTCCTCTTCCATCTTCTGGATGTTTTTCAGCGTAGTGAAACGCAGATCAGCGCTGGTCCAGTTGTATTCGTTGTTGTCGTAATAGTTATAATTCGACAGCCAGAACTGGTTGTAGCGGTGCACATCGCTCCAGGCGTCCTGAAACAGGTCGGTCTGGATGCCCCGCAGCACGAGGGAAGGAGGAACGGAGGTAGCCTTGTTAGGGTTCTGCTCCAGTTTTGCAAAGTCCGTGCACGCGTTCAGCGACAGCGCGAGGACGATGAGGGAAAGATATTTAAAAGCTTTCATCGGATAATCGTTTGATAAAATCAGAAAGTCAGGTTCAGGTTGATTCCGTAACGCTTGGCGGTAGGAGTCTGGAGGCTGGAGTAGTTGCTGCCAATGTACTGGTCGAGGTCAATGTCTTTCTTCTCAGCGAAGTAGAGCAGGTTACGGCCTACGAAAGAAACGGAAGCACCGCGGATAAAGCCTTGTCCGAGCACGCTCTGTGGCACGGTATAGGTCAGGGTAACTTCACGCAGTTTCATGTAGGTCTTGCTCATCAGGTTAGCCTCAGACTGAGAGTAGCGACGGGAAATCCAGTCCTGCAGGAAGGTAGCGGTGGTGTTGGGAGCGAAAGTCATTTCGCCGAGGTTGGTGATTTCGCCGGTGATAGCATCAAACTGAGGAGCAACACCGTTGGTGATCACTACTCCTTCGCCTACCCATGACTTCACACCCTGATAGTCCTGGTAGCGGGCATCGCCCATTCCCTGGCCATTGGCATCCTTGATGTTGTTCAGCACGGTTTCACCATGACGTCCGCCACGGAAGGTCTGACGCTGGATATAGTTGGTGATCACACCGCCTACACGTCCGTCAAACTGCACCAGCAGGCTGAAGCCTTTTACGCTGAATTTGTTGATTAAGCTCCATACGAGATCCGGGTTTGAGTATCCGAGGAACTCGGCGGTACCGCTGCGGATTACACGACCAGATGCGTCGATGATTTCCTGGCCTTCAGCATTCTGAGCTACACCAGAGTCAAAATACTTATCGGTGCGGTCACCTACGCGGAAGCGGTTGTACAGCAGCTCAGTTCCTTCTGGGAATTCAGCAAATACTTCACGGAAGGTAGAACCGTTGGCTACTACTTCCCAGTTAAAGCCTTTGGCGCTCTTGAAAGGTTTACCCATGATGCTCACTTCAACACCAGAAGAACGGGTCTTTACGGCGTTGATCAGCTGGCTGGTATAACCGGAGGTCTCAGAGATCGGGTTAGAGAAGATTTGCGGACCGTCGAGGTTGTTGAAATAGGTTACGTCAAAACCGAGGCGGTTTTCCAGCATGCGCAGCTCAAAACCCAGTTCGGTCGTACGACGTGAAGCTGGCTGAAGATCAGCGTTTACGATGGTATTGGTATAGTAAGCGCCGGGCTGGTTGTCATACACCAGGGGTGTGCTATACACAGAGGAGTTGCCGTAGCTTGGACCGTCGTAGGTAGAAGAATAGTAAGAACCGTATTCGAGTGGATAAGAAGCACCGGGGGTAGCTCCGATATAGCGGCTGGTAAGGGCTTCTTTTACCGTAGCGAAAGAACCGCGCAGTTTCAGGAAGTTAACAGCGTTGCCCAGATCTACATAGTCGCTGATTACGGTGCTCACACCTGCAGAAGGATAGAAAAACACGTTGTTATCAACAGGAAGTGTAGAGAGCTGGTCCCAGCGGCCCGTAGTCGAAAGGTTCAGGTACTTCAGCACAGATACGTCAGCAGAGTAGAAACCTGAGCGTACCTGCATCTGCGAAGCATAGTTAGAAGCGATGAGCGCACCGGCAGAGTTTTCAAAAGTATAAAGGCCGGGAACGTTCAGATAGTTGGTCGTGATATAGCTGGAGCTGTACTGGAAGGTACGGAGGTTGCCACCTGCCATTACGCGAACCGCAGTTCCGTTGCTGCCGAAGTTTTTGTCATAGGTCAGGATAGCGTCGGTGTTGTTTTCAAACAGGGTACGCTTGTCTTCGCGGTAGTCACCACGGGCCTGCTCACGACCGTACACAGTGGCAGAGAAAGGAAACTTCTCGTTACGGAAAAGGTCGTAGGTTGTCACGGCTGTGCGGGCCATCAGGCTCAGGTCTTTGCTGATTTTCCAGCTCAGAGAGGTGTAGCCATAGATGTCGGTCTTGTAGTGACCACGAAGCCATTCTTTCGCCAGGAACCATGGGTTGTTATACCGCTGATATTCAGCATAGATCTGCTGGATACCTTCTTTACCGGGCTGCCAGTAGTCTTTCAGCACATCCACATCCCAGTCAGCGCCACCCCAGATGGTAATGTTGTAAATCATGGAGTTAGGACCATAGTTTACGTCAGGGAAGTTCTCGGTGAACTGGCGGTTGTAGTTGATGTTGGCATCTAAGCGCAGGTTTGGCGTAAAGTTGAAACCAGCGGCGATGTTGAAGTTGGCAATGCTCAGGTGCGTGTTGGGTACGAGACCGTTCGTGTGGTTGTAGGAGGTAGAGAAACGGAGGTCGTATTTGTCTGTGCTGGAAGAGATCGCCAGGTTGTTGTTGAGCAGGAGGCCGGGACGGAGGAAACGCTGGAGGTTGTCTTTGCCACGGGCTACCCATGGGGTACCGGTACGCTCACCTGTCAGCGGATCCAGCGGGCTGTCATACTGAGGGATCAGTTGTCCTTCAAATTTAGGTCCCCATACGTCATAGTCACCGTCGTTTTTTCCACCGCCGCGACCGTCAAAAAACTCATACACACCGTGGTCGCCAGGGCCGTATTCGTCTTGTGTAAAAGGAATGGAGTTAAATCCATTTTCTACCATCGTGCTGGAGTTGAACTCGATAGAGAAGCCTTTGTTGCTCTTGGAACCTTTTTTGGTGTTGATGATGATCACACCGTCTTTGGAACGGAAACCGTAGAGAGCGGCAGCGGCCGGGCCTTTCAGTACCGTGTAAGACTCGATATCGTCAGGGTTGATGTTCCAGGTATCAGAGTTGATCGGTACACCGTCCACTACGAAGATGGGGTTACGGCCACGAAGGCTGATGTTGGGAGCGCCCAGAAGTTCTGGAGAAGCACCAACGGTCAGACCTGCAACTTTACCCACCAGGCCATTGATAGCGTTGGGTTCGCGGGCTTTCACCAGATCTGCGCCATTCACTTCCTGTACAGCATAGCCAAGGCGGGCCTTGTCTTTCTTGATACCCAGGGCGGTGATAATCACCTCTTCGGTAGAAGCGTCTTCGGATTGCAGCACTACATCCAGAGTGGTCTGGCCGGTAGCAAGCGTGATCTCTTGTTTGGCGAAGCCCAGGAAGCTAAACACCAGTACGTCGCCGGTTTTGGCGGGAATGGAGTACTGACCGTTGTCGTCAGCAATGATTCCGGTCGTAGTGCCCTTCACCAGTACGGTAGCGCCGGGAAGGGCACCTCCGTCTTCAGAAGAAGTCACTTTGCCGCTCACTTTGGTCTGGCCATAAGCGGTTACTGCGCTGAATAGGAGCGCGGCCGCGAGGCTGAGTGTGTACATGAAACCTTTCATAGGCTCAGGCAGCTTGGTTAATAGGTGATTAATAGTTGAATAAGGTTCAACTTGCTGCGAAGGTACAGGCCCCGTATTAGGGAAAAGCCAAGCCTTTATTAAGTATATATGAAAGGAATACAGTATCTAAACGCTACATAGAGGTATTTTAAGGGAAGGTTAAGTGAATGTTACCCGGATTCATATTTGTAAACAAAGCAGCCATTCACCCGGAGGCAAATGGCTGCATGTAAGGGTATATTGACTTAATCTATTCTACCCGAATCCGTCCGCCCGCTGAGTGGCTCGTAAACTCCGGCGCATACATACACTGAAGGGTCGTAATGCCATTGGAGAAGTCGCCCCGCTGATTCACCCGCAGCGGATACTCCAGCACCCAGGTACCTTTGGGCAGATAATCGAAAAAGAAGTGGGTCGCAGCATCGCGGGTGCTTTCATAATAGCCCAGCCCTCCCTGATACTTATATGTTGACAGCACACTGATCGGCTCAAGGCCCGCTGCCCGGAGGTCTTTCAGGTGCACATACTCCATGTCGCGGTCCACGCGGATCTCCACTTTCACCACCAGTTTATCGCCCGGATGCAGGGCAGTGCCTGCTTCGACCAGTTTCAGCACCGGACCTGCGGACGTGATGGTTTCAAGATAGACTTCTTTGCGCAGGGAAAGAGGCGTTTCGGCATAGGTGATTTTGTCCATCTGCTCGAAATACTGCCAGTACACAGCGCCCCATGCGAGGTTTTTGGTGCTGCGCTTTACGGTGATTTTACCCATTTCAGGCTTTACCTGCGGACCGTCGAGGGTGCTGGTAAAATAGCCTGTCCCGGCTTCGGCGGCCTTGTCAGGCACAGGTATATAGCTGCCCAGCGTTACTTCCAGCGGCGCGGAGGGTGAAAGCCAGCTTTCTCCTCCTTTGAGCAGGGCGTTGCAGGCCGCCACGGTCGCGCGGGTGCTACCCCAGTCGTTGGTGCGTTTGTTCTGAAGCAGCCATACCTGCATTTCCTCCACATCCTCCTCATATCCGCCTGCCTCTGCAAATGCCTGAATCAGAAGGGATTGCGACTCGATCGGGGCCTGATACCAGTACCAGCCGCCCGTGTTTTTCCAGTACATCCCCAGTTCGTCATTAAGCACCGCACTTTCTTTAAGCCCTGCCAGAATCTCGCGGGCCAGCGCAGCATCTCCTGAGCGCAGAAACACAATCGCCAGCATTCCCTGCATATAAAAGGACTGCTTGTTCCAGTATTTCCGGGCCTGACCCATATAATAATCGCGCGCCTCCCCATTTGCCTTGCTGATCTCCAGTTTGGGATAAAAAGAGCGCATGTACAGATACTGGATCTGGTCGTAGCCCAGGTGGTTTTCTTCGAGTTTGATGCCCTTGATCCGTTTCAGCTCTTCATACTGCTTCTGAAACTCGCCATCCACCCAGCGCACCGCTTTTTGCATGGCCTCCTGTATCTTCGTATCGGCGACCACAGGACTCACGCCCAGTTTGGTCAGTTCGCCAAAACCCAGAGCCAGGTAGCGGGTGATGTAATAGCTGTCGCGCATGCCGGGGAACCAGGAGAAGGAGCCATTGGCCGACTGTCGCTGGAGCAGCTGCTCACTTGCATGTGCATATTCACTTGACATACGGCCCAGATCGAACAGCAGACCCAGGCGTTTTTTGCGCTCGCTCTGGTCTTTGGCCTGCGCTACCCAGGGGGTTTCCTGCAAAAGGGCATTGCGCAGCTGCGGGTTTTTCTCCAGTTGCGACTGAAATGCGCTGCTGTCAGGCAACTGGCTCCACGCCGTAAATACCTGCTGAATCTGCGGATCGGAATTCGCAATGCTGCCCGCAAGGGCATTGGCATAGAGGCGGCTGAAGATCTGCTCGGTACACTCGTGCGGAAACTCCATCAGATAGGGCAGCGCCTGCACGGCATACCAGGCAGGGTTGCTGCTGATTTCGAGGGTCAGACGCTCGTGGGTAAGTGTACTGGAAGCGCCCGAAGCGAGGAGCTTTTCAAAATTAAACGTCTGTGATTTTTTCTTGCCTCTGAGCGAAAGCGGCAGACTCTCCGTCACCAGAAGGCGGTCGGAGAGTACGGGCAGGGTGCTTTCTTCGGCATCGGTATAGGTGCCTGCGCTGGCCGACATCAGTACGGTAACGGCCTGCATACCTCTCGGCACCACAATCTCCCAGCTGATGGCTGTGCTTGTGCCCGGCGCGAGGGTAAAGGTCTGTGAAGCTGTGGTATTTCCAAAGGCCACATCCGCAGAGTTACCCGTTACGGCATCGCCGAGTTCGAGGCGGGCTGTACCTGTGAGGGTCTGGTCGGAGATGTTTACCACCTTGGTACTGAGCATCATACGGTCCTGCTCCCGGAAAAAGCGGGGCAGATTGGGTACTACCATCAGGTCTTTGCGGGTCTCGGTGATGCCGCTGAGGTAACCTGTTTTGAGGTCCTGCGTGTGGGCCAGGCCCAGAAAACGCCAGCGGCTCAGTCCTTCGGGGATGGTGAAATTCAGCAGGATCTCGCCCTGGGCATTGGTTTCCAGTTGCGGGAAAAAGAAGGCTGTCTCCCGCAGGTCGCGGCGCGGGGCTGCGGAAGGTGGCGCAGGAGGAAGCGCGGGTGCGTTTTCTATTCCGGGCAGATTTGTCTCTGCGGAGCGGAGCGA